>JAHIVC010000001.1 GCA_018816945.1 Bacteroidota bacterium
AACTTTTGAGAATTTCGATGAATTTGGAGAAATAGAAACACTTTATCCGCAAGGGAAACTTTCTGATGAATACCGTGATGGACATTTGGTATTTAAGAAGTTTGAAATACCTCCATTGCCATAAATTTTTTTATATTTTTTTTGTGCCACTGATAATTACAATAACCCGCCTCATTTCGAGATGGCCATTTTATAGTCAAATTGGCATGTTTCAGGGTTTCTCACAAAGGTATCTAAATATCAGATCATTATCTACCGTGGATGATTTCCCTGTTGTTCCATCCTTGATAAACAATTCACCCTTGGTATATTCGTTTGTTGGAAAAACCCCTAAAGCAAACTGTGACAAATCCTGTTTACCTGATGGTAAAATCTCAATGGTAATGGCAGTCCCCTTCATCCCGACAACATCAGGGATATCAACACTATACCAATCATTCGTAATTATATCGTTAGTGGAAAAAGTACTGGTGCTAATTAAATCTCCGTCACCGGTACGCAAGTTTAAGAGGATATTTTTATCTTTTTCATAATTTTTCATTGGCCAAATTTCGATATGTGAGATAGTTTGACAATCAATTATGATATTTTGACTTAAAGCGGATCCTTTGAATAAACCTGCAGATATGAAAGTTTCAGGCCCCCAATTCTTGTAATATGGCAGTTTGCAGGCTTGTCCTGAAAACCAAAATCCTCCACACACAACATGATAAGCCATAAACAAAGTAGCTATTACAATAATGCTGATCAATCCAAGTAGACCAAATAAAAAGCAGCGCATTTTTTTGACAGGCTTCGTGATTAGAATTGGCAATAGCAAAAGCGGCAAAAACGGAGTGAAGTATCTTCCTGATACCCCTATAATAGTGTTGGAACCAATTGGAGTATTCGCGATGTAAAAAAGCATAAAAACAACAAAAACATTCATTAATCCAATAAGGACAAAGATTGATCTTTGTCTTCGTGTTAGGGTGTTCTTGTTTTCTTCAGAGTAAAAGGCAAGGACAATGGCTATCGGATAAAAAATGTACACAGTAATTGGCAATGGCCAGTAGTTATATCCCGAGGTACCGATCATTTGGTGAAGGTAAGTGATTGAATTATTAGCTAGTGCCTGGCTTATAGACATTATGAAAATTTGTGGTTCTGTGAACAGTGACCAAAATTGAGACATGGAATCTGTTGCCATGTCCAACTGATTGACAACTACCCGCGATGCTAAATAAGTCCAACCGAGAGAAATCCCTACTCCGAGTAAACAGACAATTAATAAAATCGCAACATCCCATTTCCTCAGGAAACCTTTATTTGGTAATGCAAAGAGCAGCAACAATAAGAATATATAGTTGGGTTTTAGTGTACAAACAGCGAGGATGATGGCGCAAGTTATGATGAGCTGTTTTCGTGATATAGGCAAAGTTGAGTTTTTTATTAGGAATAGAACCCAGGCAATGAATAGAAAGCATACTCCGAATATGATCGGGTCGGGCGAAATAGAAGTAGCTGTGATAAGGCTCATGGGTGCAACTGCAACCACCCCAAGCAGCCACTTGCCATAAGGGATAATCCTTATGGCGAGAAAAACCAATATCAAATAGATGAGCAAATATGATAAACGGATTACATAATACAAAAAAACAACAGGTAAATCAAGCCGTAGTCCCAAAAAGCGCATAACAGGAGCCTGAAGGATAAACAAGGTAGGAAAATATACTGCCCGGGTTTTATAATTTTCCAGACTATCAAAATCCCGATTATTCCAATTAATTTTAACTTTTGCCTGTTCTATCCATGTAGGAACATCAACTGGCCATAAATTGACATCTTGCCTATATGAATCTGAAATAAGAGCAACAGGATAATTTCTTCCTTCGCCAAGAAATGAATTTGGTATTAAATAACCCAAAGACATTTCAAATATCCTTGCGGTATATGTTTCTTCATCATTATTTGCTCCAGTAGGCGTAATAATTATAAGAAATAGTCCTGCCATCAGGATTACAAGTGAGAAAAAGATTTCAGGCTGATTTATTTTAATTTTTTTGCCCATTTAATGTGAATCCCTCTACTTGCGATTTATTATTTTTTCATAAATCCAACATGATATTGCTGCGTGGATTTTGTGTAAATAATTTACTATGGGGGTACCATAGCGAGACGCCACTAACAATTCATCGTCATATTGT
>JAHIVC010000002.1 GCA_018816945.1 Bacteroidota bacterium
GTGGTTGCAGTTGGTGTTAACCCTATACACTTTGGGGTTATCATGGTTATGAATATGACTATGGGATTGATTACTCCGCCGTTAGGCATTAATTTATTTGTTGCACAAAGTATGGATAAACGAGTGGAATTTGGTGCTACGGTCAAGTGGATTGTTCCGCTTTTCTTGGCAGAATTAGTTATACTGATCCTTGTTACGTATGTTCCAAGTATTTCACTTGGCCTTGGGGAATGGTTATCAGGTTTTAAAGTTTAAATTAATACAAAATAGGAGACTAACTATTAAAAGTCAATAGATTTTAAAATAAAATTAGGGAATATTTTATTGCACAGCAAATAAACCTTTTCCGAAAATGAAAACGTAAAATTGTTTTTACAAATAAGTGACCACCACATCACTAAATAAGTTTAGCTGAATCAAATGATATATTGTTTGTTTCTAAAGTATAAATTACACGAATGAGTTTCTTTGCCACATGGGAAAGAGCAACCCGATGAGGCTTTCCTTCCAAACGTTTTTTGTGATAAAATTCAGCAAATGTTAGATTATGCAGAATTAATGGTAGGCAGCAATTCATTAGAGTGTAGCGAAGTATTGAAGAGCCACGTTTAACCATATGCCCAGTATGAGAGGAAATCCCGGATTGGTAGCATCCTGGCTCTAAACCGGCAAAAGAGAGCATGGCTGCCGGCCCTGAAAAGCGGCGAACATCTCCATACTCTGAAAGAATAATCGCAGCTGATAGTGGGCCAATACCAGGAATTGTCATGGTAGGACGCTTTAGTACAGTAACCAACGATACTATTTCGGACTCAAGCTTACAAATCTCTGAATCGAGATTTTGATGTAAAGATAAAAGAGTTGTAAGCTCGGATTCAAATATAGAATTAGATGCACCAACAGTATTTTTGGCAAGTTCCTTAAGTTTTATGAACTTTTGCAATGAAAATTTACCTCTGGAGATTTTGTGAAGGTCATTGTAAGAACGAGAATTCAAGGAAGCAATCCTACCAGCAGATGTATATTTTCTCAAAATAAAAAAAGCAGTTTTACTGAATTTGTTATTAAAAAACGGTTTGAATTCAGGGAAAGTATGGTCAAGGACATTTGTAATCTTAACTAGATAGAAGCTGCGCTGACGAACCAAAGAATCTCTCAAACGAGTTAATGACTTTAAGGAATACATGTGGTAAAATCCATTTGAATAGGGTTTGTACTCAACCGTCATTAACCAACGTGCAATAGACGCACAGTCGATTGCATCAGTCTTAGTTTTTCTAAGGGTTTGAGAATGATTAAATTTGCTCAGAAGAACCGCATTAAATTCCATGAAGCTGTAGTGGGTTTCCTCAAGGAATAGTTTAAGGTTCAGAGCATAATGACCGGTTGCTTCAAATCCTATTCTTATCTCCTGATTATGATCAAGGGAAGCAAGAACGGACAAAAGTTCATTAAAGCCATCTCTGGTATTTGAGAAAGTCAGGTCATTAAGAATAACATTACCTGTTTCAGTTGTAATGAAACAGTCATGTTTGTACTTTGCAATATCAATTCCAACAAAGTACATAAAAACACCTCCTTTAAAATGATTTTGCACTGAATGTTTTCCACAGATATTTCGGCTATGTAGTCTCGTAAATAAAAACGTCTGGCGTTAACTAACTGATTACCAATTAAGACGAAAAACTGTGGTCTGAGTCTCCTAATAACAGTCAAAGCCGTAATGAAATAGAAACAAATCCACAGTGCAAGATAATTATATATGGGTAATATCCCTTTGAAAATAAAAAACATAAAAGAAAGGAAAATATAATCCAATCATTTATAAAAGGATAATTAGATTATACGAGACTGAAATGAGTAATGAGAAAAAGAGGTATTATAGAAAACATGTTGAGCTTTTTTTGTTGTTGGATAAAATAAAATTGTGGCCTTCAAGAGCAGGGACACTTCATGGTATAAAAAAGATAGAAAAGAGAGGCGAGTATGCAGAAATCACAACGCATTGTGGAAAAACCTTTAAAATATATAATTCAAGCAGCTCAAGAGCGGCAAGATGGCTCAGGAACAAATGGGTAAATGAACCCTGCAAAGAATGCAAAATCCCTGGATGGAAGATTGAAAAATATTCCGAAACGGCCTTTGCTTCCCATTATGGAAGTGATCTGACAAATCAAAATGAGACGATACATAAATAA
>JAHIVC010000003.1 GCA_018816945.1 Bacteroidota bacterium
AATCAGCATGGACGGGAAAGGCCGGGCTATGGACAATATATTCATCGAACGGCTGTGGCGCAGTGTGAAGTATGAAGAAATATATGTAAACGAGTATCGATCCGTTGATCAGCTACGTAAGGCACTGAAAAAATATTTTAATTTTTACAACCATGAACGACCTCACCAGAGTTTTAATGGACAAACTCCAGCCGAAATATATTATGGTGAAAATCAGTTGAGGTTGGTGGGATGACAAATCGGGCTAAAAGAGGAAGTTTGCCCGATTATATTGGGGGCCAGCCCCCAAGCCCCCGGGATTTAACGCATAAGAGACCAATGCATGATGAAAGGCAGTGCCAGAGCTACCTGACACTGCCCCATGCTTCGGTCACCAGTTGCGGCGCTCAGGTTGCTTCCCAGCATTGCCCTATCCTCCGAACGGGTATGGGGATAGTATCAAAATCAATTAACATTACAAGTTGCCAGTCATCAAAATTTAAAAAATTGAGATTGAAAAGGGTATCCAAAAATTGGGGAAAAATTGCTTGAATAATTTATCCAAAATTGACGCTTAAATTGAGTGAAAAACTGTCTTGACATTGGGGTCCACTATACATTGCGCTATGGTGTTCTATGGCGAAAAAGAAGCAAGGGAACACAAAGCTCAAAAGGAAATCGTTGGGTTGAACGAATATTGTCATTTAAACAGACCTGCTCGATCCTGGCTCTGGATTCTTTCCCTTTGCTGGTAAAGCTCATGGATTCATTTTTCAAAGAGCAAGAGCCGGATATTTCTTGGCTCTGATAAACTTTTCCTACTTAACCCCGTGAACGGATACGAAAAATGATAAAACTTAATAAGAAAATTGAAAGCAATCCCGATACCGTTTCGGGAAATTGGTTTGGTTGTGCAAAAGTCCCGAAACTATCCATCATCACCATTAATTTGAACAACGCTTCCGGCCTGCACAAAACTATGGAAAGCGTGATTTCCCAAACCAGCCATGATTTTGAGTACATTATCATTGATGGCGGCTCAAGCGACGGCAGTGTGGAAGTGATCAAATCCTTCACTAATATCCCCCTTGGACAATATACAATTCAACCTCAATCTCAACCTATCACCTACTGGGTCAGCGAATGCGATAAAGGTATCTACAACGCAATGAATAAAGGCCTAAAGGTAGCTAAAGGTGAATATTGCCAATTATTGAATTCAGGGGATTGGTTGGTAGATGAACAAGTGGTGGCAAACATGCTCAATGCCTTAACTGATGGCGATATTTTTGCAGGGAATGTAGTTTTTGTGCGCCCCGATGGTAAAATACGTTACACTAAAAATACGATTCCTGTTAGTTGCCTAACCTTTTATCGTTCTTCAATACAGCATACTTCAGCTTATATTCGCAGGGCACTTTTCGAGAAATACGGGCTGTATGACGAATCGCTTAAAATTGTTTCGGATTGGAAATGGTATTTATTAGTAGCTGGTCTAAATAAAGCGAAGGTGGTTTATTTAGATATTAATGTATCGTATTTTGACACTATGGGCATAAGTAGTACCAACATTGTTTTGGAGAAAGCTGAACGGCGTCAGGTGTTAGAAGAACTTCTTCCTGCTCCTATACTTGCTGATTATGATAAATACCACTTTGGCATTGGACAAATGGAACGTATTAAAAAATATAAATGGTTATACCGCTTATTATGGTTTATTGAACGTGGCCTATTTAAAATCGAAAAATGGAAATTGAAATGTTTTGGATGGGAAAAAAAACAAAACAACGAGATGTAAAACAATAAATGAGCCTGAAATGATTCTTCTTATATATCGAGGCTTACTATTACAGATTTGTTGTGAAGGACTAAGGAGTAACGGTTAATGCTAGTCGATAAAATTCTACGGAAAATTAAAAAATTAAAAATATCAAAGAAAATATATTTCTATTTTTGTGTGCCGGCTCGAATTAAAGCTAATTTCATATCTGTATCAAATTTTGAGTTAGAGTATAAAAAAAGATGGGCAGAACACAATGAATTGCCAAAGGGCAATGATTGTTTTTCAGCAGTGTCAAATGAACAAAATGCAAAATTAAGCCAAAGGTTAGAAGATAATAGAAAGGTTATTTCATGGTTGGATAGCAATAAAAGACTAAAAAATAGAAAAGTTTTGGAAATTGGGTGTGGAAATGGGACATCAACTATTGCATTGGCTGAACAAGGTGCAATTGTAACCGCAATTGACGTCGATGAGAAATTATTATTAGACGCCAAAATAAGATGTGAAATTTATGGTCTTAATGTTAAATTTTATCTAATGAACGCTGCTGATGTTGGGCAGATTCTTTCAAATGATGTTTTTGATGTTATTATTTTCTGGGCATGTTTGGAGCATATGACACTTGATGAAAGAATAAACTCAATGAAAGCAACTTATAATATACTTCCATCAGGAGGGCTATGGTGTGTTATTGGAACACCCAATCGTTTGCATTTTTTCGATTCCCATACTTCTTTAATGCCTTTTTTCCATTGGTTATCAGATGAATTAGCTATGAAATATTTGCCATTTGTACCAAGACTCGAATATAGGGATCACCTAATTAATAATGAGAAAGACAAATTGTTACAGTTTCATCGCTGGGGAAGAGGAATAAGTTTTCATGATATTGAAGTAGCGTTAAAACCTTTAAACGAATTAAATATTATTAGTGGTTTAACCCTCTATTATAGAAAGAATAACTTTATATTTAATATCATGCACAGATTTTCTGCAAATGGAAAATATGAATCATTTTTTAAAAAGCTTTATCCAGAAATACATCCCTGTTTTTTTGAACCATATTTGAATTTAATCATCCGAAAGAATTAGTACAAACTAATATTCTACCTGCACAACCTTTTGGATTAGCTTTGACAAGTTTACATCAGTTAATAATACGACTTAATGGTGAATTTTTTCTCAGAAACTCGGGTTTTAGGCTCGTTATCAAAAATAAATCATCCAATAGAGGAAAATTGTAGACAACCTGCGTTGAGATATGTATGGTAATCATGGAATAATATAACAGAGAGTGAGTTTTTCATGAATGACCATATCAAACTGCAACAACAGCATCTAATCAATTTAATCCCTGAAATGAAACTATTTTTAACCAAAACCTGGGCAGAATTAAAAGGAAAAGAAAGAAGACAATTTATGGCACATGTTGTCTCTCTTATGGGGAAAGGAGGGCAACGAAGGGCGCAAAAAGAACTTGGTTGGGATCGCGGCACTATCCGAAAAGGCTTGAAAGAGCTAAAAACAGGGATCATCTGTGTTGATAATTTTTCGGGAAGAGGACGCAAACCTTCAGAATCCAAGTTTCCTTCGGTACTCGAAGATATTAAAAGCATTATAGAGCCAATTTGCCAGACAGATCCGACATTCAGATCTATTCAGTTGTATTCACCAATAACGGCTAAAGAAGTTCACAATCGTTTGGTCGAATTCAAGGGGTATTCAACCGATGATATTCCCTCTGTAATTACGATCAACAGAGAGCTTTGCATGATTAGGATCTTCTCCGGTTTTAGCATTTTGGGGAAATTTTTTCATACTTTGGGTGCTATTGGAGGCGGTCGAGCTATCAAATTTGTGGCCAGCCCGATGCTTGCCAGTTCAATTTCACCTCCGTTTGAGGCTGTTTTTCCCGGATTTTGGGATCCGGGCGCACCTATCCATCTAAACTGGAGTAACATTTAGTATTTTGGCCCCCTTTTTCAAATTGAAAGCAAACTGCCGGAACATGATATCAATGGTGTTTTTGAGTATCTTTGGGAACCGAGCCCTTTCTCCGCAATCATGCATGTGGCTGATTCCAAAGTACTGCTCCACGATGTACCGGAATTTTGAAATCGCTTTGTTGCGCTCTATTTCTGTATCAGTCAGCTTTGCCGTTTTAGAGTCTTTGCGCATGATGCCATCTTTAATATTGTTTAAGGCAAGGAACCCACGATTTGGAGCGCCAGCGTATCCTTTGTCGGCATAAACTTTTTTGATTTTATCTTTTGTATGCATGCTGGAAATAGTAACCATAGGCAGATGTATGGAATCATTCTGGGAAGACGGTGTCAGGTATGTGGAAAGAATGAATCCGTTGTTGGTATCCACAGCCGTATGTTCTTTAAGCCCAAAATGTGGTTTTTCGTTTTTAACGGTCCAATCGGAATCAAGATCTCGAGAATATTTTTTCTTGCTGCCCTTTTTATTCAGTTTACCTTTCGGGGTTTCTGCTTTTTGCATAAGTTCTTTAAGTTCCTATTGGGAAACAGGATGGCTTACCGATTTAACCAGGCGAGCATCGACAGCAATCCCTTCGTTGATGGACAGTCCGT
>JAHIVC010000004.1 GCA_018816945.1 Bacteroidota bacterium
AATCCGCACATTGGTATTAAGTTCCAAAGGTTCGTCGGGTCCATACATGAATGCAACGGCACGATCGTAATCCTTAACCGTAATTTCTTTGGGAGCATACTTGCTTTGAGCAAATAACGCGCTAATTGCAAATATTGCAATAATAAAAAGGCTTGTCTTTTTCATTTCATTTAAAGTTAAAAATTGGCAGTGTAAGTTATAAAATATTCTCACTCGGTATGCCAAATTATAAACAGAAAGGAGATTGAATCATTTTGAGTGGTCCCCAAAAATATGTATATATATAAAAAGGGCAATTCGCTGGCGGACCTAACTGCCGTGTTATACTTCATCATCCTGTCCCGATAAACCCGGGGTGCATTTTTTATGGGTTTAAACCTCAAACACATTTGTATTTTTTATATATTTGATCTTGCTCCCCGATTAATATTTAAATCATATTGGATGATTGAAAAATTAACGATATATTTAGAAACACAAAAAGTAAACATTACATCACAATATGGATGATATTCTGGAATAAAGGTGAACATATAACAGAGTGAGGCACAACTTGATGACACATAAGTACAATGGAAGTAAAAGATGAAATATTTTATCATTGCCAAAGAAAAAATGGATTAAACAAAAATTGGGAAATTGGAGATTTCATAAATTTCTCTAAAAAGACAGAGAATTACTACTTCTCATCCTTGAAAGAATGTGTTCTTGAATTAAAAAACAGCTTGTCTAATATTGATTTGAATCCTAAAATTGAGAAAATAGAAGGAATTATACATAACGAGGAATTTGAGAAAAACATAAGAGAAAAACAAATATTAATAAATAACTCAAAATATTACATTGACCAAATAAACGACTATTTCAACAAAACAATTCAATTTCAACAAGAAACAATATTTGAATTTATACGAAAGGAGATTAATCCACAATTACCATCAAGGCAGAGTTGTATCTGGATTACAGAAACAATAGAAGATTTACGTAAATGGTCAGACATGTTTAAATGTCCGACAATTCTCAAACTTAAATTAAATGGGAAAATACATAAAACAAGTGGGAAATTTATTGATATTATTCAAAATAGAGATTTATATACTGCTAGATTAAATGCGACAGAATACTGGAGAGGTAAATACAATGACAGAGATGAGATTGAATTTTTATTTGAAGGTAATTTTGAGATTGTAGATAAAATAAAATAAAAGCTGTGCCTAACATTTTGTAAATTGCATTGCGGGGTTCGTGCGGTGCGTTGTCTCCGCTCAGCTAGCGCGGACCTGCCTTCCGCAGGCAAGCGTCCACGTCCGGGCATCTTTTTAATCTTGGACTGATTTAACTGGCGCGGACTACCAGCCTGCGGCAGGCAAGTCCGCGCCCACTAGACTAGCTAGGGACTAACAGTAAATAAAACTAAATTGCTAAAACATGAATCAAATGAAAGCTGTACTTTATAATAAAAAAGCGTCTCCCGTAAAATTGAGTTATACTCAGATCGAAAAACCAGTAGTAAAGGACAGCGAAGTTTTAATCAAAATAAAAGTAGTTTCATTAAACGCCGCTGATTATCGTTCCATGAAAATGGGGCTCATCCCTAAAAACAAAATTTTTGGAGCCGATATTGCGGGTTGTATCGAATCGGTCGGCACGAACGTAACACAGTTTAAGCCGGGCGATGAAGTCATGGGCGACCTTGCGGGCTTTGGTTTCGGAGGTTTAGCCGAATATGTCGCCGTTCCTGAAAAAGCAATCATCATCAAACCCGCAAGCATTTCATTCGAAGATGCTGCTACCTTGCCTATGGCGGCAACAACAGCACTTCAGGCACTGCGCAACAAAGGCAAGATCAAAAAGGGCCATCAAGTTTTAATCGTGGGTTGCGCCGGCGGTGTGGGAACATTCGCCATTCAACTTGCCAAATATTTTGAGAGCGAAGTTACAGGCGTATGCAGCTCAAAAAATGTGCAACAATCCTTTTCGTTGGGTGCCGATTTTGTGATCGACTACAGCAAAGAAGATTTCACGAAAAGCGATAAACGTTATCACCTGATTTTAGGCATTAACGGGAATTACCCGCTTTTAAGCTATCGGAAATGTCTGGCTACGGGTGGTATTTATGTCATGGTTGGAGGCTCCCTGTCCCAGATTGCCAAATCATTGCTTTTTGGCCGGGTATTTTCATTTGGATCGAAAAAGATGCGGTCAGTAGCGGCAAAATCAACAAAAGAGGATTTGGAACTGCTGGCAAGCCTGCTTGATAAAGGCAAAATCAAACCCATCATCGAACGCAGGTACACGCTGGAACAAGCCACAGAGGCAATGAACTATTTAAGTCAGGGACACTCAAGCGGAAAAGTGGTCATCAACATCACCTAAAACAATGAAGAATTTAATACGCGGCATTTTAGGATCAGTGATCTTATTGGGGAGTTTTCAAATATACGGTCAAACTACCGGCATCATGACCTTTAATATCAGATATGATAACCCGAACGACCATGAAAATTCGTGGGAATTCAGAAAAAATGAAGTGGTCGGTTTAATCGCCTATTATCATCCCGATTTTCTGGGCATACAGGAAGGATTGTATCATCAGGTGACATTTATACAGCAGCATTGCGCCAACTATAACTATATCGGCATTGGCCGTGATGACGGGGATAAAAAAGGAGAATTTAGTGCCATTTATTTCGATACCACAAAATTCAGTCTGATTGCCCAGGAAACCTTTTGGCTTTCTGAGCATCCCGATACCATTTCGGTTGGTTGGGATGCTTCGATGGAACGGATTTGTACCTATGGGAAATTCAAAAATATAATCACGAATGAAACCATTCACATCTTTAATACCCATTTTGACCATTTTGGAACTTTAGCCCGAAAAATGTCGGCAGAATTGATTCTTCAAAAAATTGCAGCTTTCGGATTAATTAAGGAGAAAGTGGTTGTGATGGGAGATTTAAACGCTGAACCGACATCCGAACCCATCACCCTATTGAGGAAAGCGTTGGATTACGGATTTGAAATTGCCGAAAAGAAATTTTACGGTCCTTTAGGCACTTTTAACGGCTTTAATAATACCCTGGCGACAGATAATCGGATCGATTACATTTTTACCAAAAATTTAGAAATTTACAGTTATCGTCATATCGACGACAGGCGAATTAATAATCTTTGCATCTCCGATCACTTTCCGGTGCTGATTGAAATTAAATGGTATTAACCCCAGGGCTAGCCCTTAATCTTTTATTCAGGAGCAAGCACAGGGGAATTATATTTATTAAATAAGTCTACAAGAATCATATCTCCCGAATGCAAAAAAGCCCTCCATTTCTGAAGGGCCTATAATTATTAACCTAACTTAACCTGGTTACTTAGTCTTGATAGTACAGCCAATGGCTTTAGTTTCGGCAGTTACAGGCGTTTTTCCTGCCAAAAGTGCATTAATTGCGTTTTCAAGATAAGTTTCTTTAACTGCTGCTGCATCAGCGTAATTATCATCAATGGCACCTATATATCGAACCACAAACTCGCCACCCTTGTTTTCCAATAAAAAAATATGAGGCGTTCGGGTTGCTCCATATACAGGATAAACCTCCTGTCCTTCGTCGAAAAGATAAGGAAAGGTGTATCCTTTTTCATGTGCCCTTTCATGCATTGCTTCGTATGAATCGCCGGGCTGCACTTCAGGATCATTCGGATTGATTGCAATAACAGGATATCCCAGATCTTTATATTTTTTATCAATCGCGATAAGACGATCCTGATAGGCAATGGCATAAGGGCAGACATTACAGGTAAATGTTAAAATCACCCCTTTGGCAGCCTTGTAATCACTTAGCGAAACCATCTTGCCTTCCACGTCCTTTAATGTGAAATTGAAAGCTTTATCACCAATTTTTAATCCATCGGCAAATGCAGCAGTACTCAAAACGAGTACGAAAATAAATATGATTGTTTTTTTCATGTTTTATAGTTTATTTAATTCAATGATTGATTTTAATTCATCATAAGAGTATGCACCCTCACGAAATTTTCTAAAGTTTTTATTATACACCAAGGTAGCCGGAATAGATCCGGACCATTCTCCCGAAACCTTATTGATCCATACATTCGCATTGGTATCAAAAAGGAGCACGACTTCCGATTTAAGCTTGTGTTCTTTGATAAATGGGATTACCTGTGTTTCTACATGCTGAGGAAAATCCAAACTTACCAGTAAAAATTTCACCTTTTCATTTTTATAATCAGCGGCCAATTGCTCAAAATCGGGAAGTTCATGAACGCATGGTTTACACCAGGTAGCCCAAAAA
>JAHIVC010000005.1 GCA_018816945.1 Bacteroidota bacterium
AGAAATTAAATAAATTAGTTAAGGAGATTCAGAAAAATGGTAAGAACTCTGATTACGACTGTATAATTGGTGTAAGTGGCGGTGTTGACAGTACATACGTTGCATACCTTACAAAAAAACTTGGACTACGCCCATTAGCAATCCACTTCGATAATGGATGGAATTCTGAATTAGCCGTTTCAAACATAGAAAAAGTACTTGATAAACTGGATATCAATTTGTATACCTATGTTATCGATTGGCCGGTTTTCAAGGATTTACAGCTTTCATTCCTTAAAGCTTCAACACCAGATGGTGAAATACCAACAGACCATGCAATCAACGCCTTATTATTTAGGGAAGCTAGTAAAAGGAACATCAAATACATCATCAACGGCATGAATTTCAAAACAGAATCAATGGCTGTTGAATCATGGGCCTATGGACATTCTGATTGGAAGTACATAAAGTCAGTACACAAACTGTTCGGAACAAAGAAGTTAAATAAATATCCCAAATATAGCTTTTTTAATCTGTTTTATTGGACTTTCATAAAAAAAATAAAAGTTGTATCTATTTTAAATTATATAGATTACAACAAGGACGAAACGATGAAAGTTCTGCAAAATGATTTAGGTTGGGTTTACTATGGAGGTAAGCATTATGAGTCAATTTACACAAGGTTCTATCAGGGCTACATATTACCCAATAAATTTAATATCGACAAAAGAATCGGACATCTCTCAGATTTAATTAGGTCGGGGCAACTTACACGACAAGAAGCATTAATGGAGATTAAAAATCCCATCTATGACGAGAAGTTACTGATTCAAGATAGAGAATTCGTGATCAAGAAGCTCAGTTTATCTAACGAATCGTTTGAAAAGCTGATGAATAATCCCCGGAAATCATTTCTTGAATATCCCAACTCCTACAACACTGTAAATAGGCTCAAGAAACTTGTTAATTATTTACGAAGCAAGGGATTATACTCTAAATAGATGAAAGTATTACAAATTTGCAACGATTATTTCGGGGGGAAATTCTATGATATCTTATTTTCAGAATTAGAAAATAATGATATCCAGTCAACTGTGATTGTTTTTCTAAGAAATGACCAAGTTCGTCTTATAGAGAAGAACCAAATTGATTTGAAACCCAACAATGTTTTAGTATTGAAATTAAATTGGTTTTATTCAACTATTGGCCGAGTGCTGCCCAATTTAAGAAACATATACATAATAAAGAGAATTAAACCATTGCTTGATCTAAAAGACTATAGACTTATACATGCACACACTGTATTTTCAAATGGTAGTCTGGCCCATAAAATTGGCCGGTCATATAACTTACAATACATCATTTCCGTTAGAAATACTGATATAAATACTGTTTTAGGTAATTTAAATATATATAGAAATCTTTTCAATAGAATAATCAGTAGTTCCTCCTTAATGATCTTTCCAGCACCGTCTTATTTAAAAAAATTAAAAAAAAAGGTCCCAAATAAAGTGTCTTTTTTGGATGAGAAATCAATTATTTTACCTAACCCGATAAACGATTTTTGGATCCAAAACATTGGAGAACCCAAATCTGTAAGTAAAAAGAATGTCATCCATATTTTATTTGTAGGTGAAATTTCAGAAAATAAAAATATCGAGTTCTTATTAAAAGTCTTTTCTGTTGATTGGCTTGAAAATATAAATTTTAAGGTTACTTTAGTTGGTAGAAAAAAAAATAATCAATTGGGATTAAAATACTTTGAAAAAATATCTAAGACTGTTCAAGGGTATTCAAATGTCGTATTACTCGAAGAAATTAATGATTTAGAGAATCTAAGAAAGCAATATGTAAAAGCGGATATTTTTTTTATGGCATCTAAGCATGAAACATTTGGGCTCGTATTTATTGAATCAATTTCACAAGGCACTCCGTTAATATATTCAAGAGAGGAAGGCATAGATGGATATTTTGAGGAGGGAGAAATTGGTTATTCTACCAACCCCGCAAGCGTTATAGAAGCAAGAAATAAAATTGAACTTGTTTTGCAGGATTATTCAGGACTATCAAAAAGGTGTATTGAAAAATCATTAATTTTTAACAAAAGTAGTGTTGTGAAAAAATATGTTTCATCATATCAAAAAGTCACCCAAAAATAATGGATACAAAAAAGAAAATAGCTGTTCTTGTATTGAGCTGCGATAAATATTCCGACTTGTGGCCTACTTTTTTTAATCTATTTGAAAGATTTTGGCCAAATTGTCCTTATGACGTTTATTTGCAAACTAACTACCTGGTATATCAAGGAGGCAAAAATGTAAAGTCACTTACAATAGGCATAGATAAGACATGGTCGGACGGGTTGAAAAAAAGCTTGATGAATCTAACCAAATATGAATATGTTTTAATTTTATTAGAGGATATGTTTTTGTCTGCAAATATCGACGACAATACACTTGAACTAATAATTGACCAATTCATCATTATGGATGGGAATTTCATTACTCTGATTAATGAACCTAAACCAGACAGACCAGTAAACAAACACTTTGGAATAATTTCAAAAAATGCTATGTATAGGTCAACTACAACAGCGTCGCTTTGGAAGCAATCAGTTCTATTGGACTTATTAGATGATACCGAAAACGCATGGCAGTTCGAAAAAGTTGGATCAAAGCGTTCGGACAAATATGAAGGGTTTTATTCAGTTAATCAAGATGTCTTTAAGTTCATACATGGGGTAATTAAAGGGAAATGGACGAGGAAAGCAAAACGAGATCTACAAAAGTTAAATGTAAATCTAAATTCAAAAAGGGAAACTTTCAGTTTGTTGGAGGAGATAAAATTTTGGAGTTATAAAAGAATAAGAAAAATAATATTAATGCTAGTTCCTTTCGGTCTCAGAAGAAAACTATTGAAAAACAATTAAAAAAATAAAAATAATGAGAAAAGCACTTATTACTGGAGTAACCGGACAGGATGGCTCTTATCTGACAGAGTTTTTGCTGGATAAAGGATATGTTGTTCACGGAATAATCAGAAGATCTTCCGTTTTTACAACACAGCGTCTTAGACAAGAAATATGGAATCACCCAAATTTTCATGCACACCATGGAGATTTAGCAGATTCCAGCAATCTTCACAGATTGATTTCAAAATTAAATCCTGATGAAATTTACAATTTAGGGGCTCAATCACATGTTGCGGTTTCATTTGATGTGCCAGAATACACAGGCGAGGTTGATGCACTTGGTGCAATTAGACTATTAGATGCAATACGAGATACTGGCGTTCACACAAAATATTATCAGGCTTCTACCTCAGAACTTTTTGGGGGGCTCCCAGAAACTGCCCCTCAAAATGAATCAACTCCTTTTTATCCTAAATCACCTTATGGTGCAGCAAAACTTTATGCTTACTGGGTCACCGTAAACTACAGGGAATCATACGACTTATTTGCCTGTAATGGTATCTTATTCAATCATGAATCACCAAGACGCGGTGAAACTTTCGTTACAAAAAAAATATCCAAAGCTGTAGCCAATATCTTTAAAGGTAATCAGGAAAAACTATTGTTGGGAAATTTATACGCAAAGAGAGATTGGGGGCATGCCCGTGATTATGTTGAAGCAATGTGGGCAATGCTACAACTTGAAGAAGCAGAAGATTTTGTAATTGCGACAGGAGAAACCCACACAATAAAAGAATTTGTAGAAAAAGCATTTAATATTGTTGATATCCACCTCGAATGGGCAGGTGAAGGGATTCAGGAAAGGGCAATTAATAAATCTAATGGGAAAACTATAGTTGAAATAAACCCCAAATATTTCAGGCCTGCTGAGGTAGACCTGCTTTGGGGAAATCCTGAAAAGGCAAATCAAAAACTAAATTGGAAACCAAAAATTTCATTTGATCAGCTTATAGAAGGCATGGTTAAATATGATTTGGAATATGATAATTACGGTGGTAAAGAACTATATTAAAAATATACTATGACACAAAAAGTAAAAGATTTTAAAATTGAAAATTCAGAAATCATAAAGGATATTGTAATTTTTAAACCTTCAATAAATGAGGATTTAAGAGGAACACTATACACAACCTTTCATCGTGATGTGTTCGATATGTTTTTACCTGATCAACTTAGCTTTAAGCACGACAAATTCTCTAAATCTTATAAAAACGTGCTAAGAGGAATCCATGGTGATACAAAATCCTGGAAATTAGTAACTGCTGTATTTGGAGAAATTTATCAAGTTGTTGTAGATTATCGTCCCGCATCTGAAAGTTTTTTAAAATGGCAGGCTTTTGAAATAAATCAAACCAACCCAATTTCTGTTCTATTACCACCGGGAATAGGGAACGCATTTTTTGTAAAAAGCGAAGTTGCAGTATACCATTATAAACTTGCTTACCCTGGTGAATATTTAGATGCGGAAGATCAATTTTCAGTAAAATGGAACGATCTAGATATCGGGATTATCTGGCCAATTAATAATCCCATTCTTTCAAACAGAGACAAATAAATATAAAATGGAAACAATTAAACACAAAGGACAAATATTAACTATTATTTATCGTGATAAGGATTGGGTAGAAGGGCTAAACTTTATCACACCAAATGAGCTTTTTGTACAAGTTGGTTCATGGTGGTATGACAAAGGCCGAAAACTAGCTTCACATGTGCATAATGATTTTGAACGCTCAGCGATGCGTACACAAGAAATGACTTATGTAAAAAGGGGATCGATGAGAGTGCTTTTATATGATGAGGATCATATATACCTACAGGACTTTGTGCTGTATGAGGGTGACTTAGCAGTATTTGCATATGGTGGTCATGGTTACGAAATACTTGAGGATGGGACTAAAATTATTGAAGCCAAAAACGGTCCTTTTGTGGATGTTGAAACTGATAAAACGAAGTTCTAATGGAGAATATTTTTTTCGACATTGGAAAGCTAAAAGCACTCGGACAAAATGTAATTATTGGGAAAACTGTACGAATCAGATATCCTGAATTGGTTGAAATCGGTGATAATGTAATCATAGATGATTTTACATACATCTCTACAGCTTTGAAGCTACATTCGAATGTTCACATCTCTTCCGGCTGTAAAATTATAGGCGGAAAAGACTCTTTTGTTGAAATGAAAGAGTTTTCAACTTTAGCACCTAATGTAGTTTTATCTGCCGGTTCTGATGACTATATCTCTGGAATTGCTACGCCAATGGTACCGATGAAATACAAAGCAAATGCTTTAATCGGACGAATCATTTTAAATAAGCATTGCATAGTTGGAGCGGGTTCAGTAGTCCTTCCTAATGTTTCATTTGAATCTGGGGCTTGTGTAGGCGCACTTTCATTAGTCAATAAAAACCTTGGTGAGTTCAAATTATATGCTGGCATTCCGGCTAGATTTATCAAAGAGCGAAACAAACAAGAAATAATTTATCTCGAAAATCAATTTAAAAATGAGCAATAGTTTTATCCCACAAATGGAACCTTGGTTTGGTACTGAGGAGAAAACCGCACTTAATGCTTATATGGATGAAGGTGGTTGGCTAACAGAATTCAAAAGAACTGCTGAATTTGAGAAAAGAATTGCTGAGTACACTTGTTCGAAGCATTGTTTTGTCGTAAACAACGGAACAATTAGTTTAACCCTAATGGCAATTGCAGCCGGAATAAAAGCCGGAGATGAAGTAATTGTACCAAATTTTACAATGATAGCCACACCTAACTCAGTAAAGATGTTTGGTGCTTTACCTGTTTTTGTAGATGTGGAAAAAGACACACTTTGCATGGACATTGAATGTGCTAAAAAAGCAATTACACCTAAAACGAAAGCCATTTTATTTGTAAATGCAAATGGCCGATATCCATCTGTTGGCATTGCAGCATTCAAAAAACTATGCCAGGAAAAAAACCTAATATTTCTTGAGGACGCTGCTCAATCATTGGGGTCATTTTACCCAGATGGAAAACACCAGGGTACGGTGGGCTTAGCCGGTAGTTTTTCATTCAGCGCTCCAAAAGTTATTTCAACAGGCCAAGGTGGTGCAATTATAACTAATGATGATGAAATGGCTTTCAGACTAAAACGATTAAAAGATTTCGGTCGTAGTGGAGGGGGAAATGATATTCATGATACAATTGGCTACAACTTCAAGTTCACCGAAATGCAAGCGGTCATTGGCAATGAACAAATGAAGAAGCTTCCTTGGCGGGTTAATCGGAAAAAAGAAATACTGAAGCTCTATCAAGAAGGACTGATAGATGTGAAACAAGTGTCATTTTTTAATCAGGATCTTAGGCATACAACGCCTTGGTTTATTGATGTGTTAGCTGATGACAGAGACAATTTGATGGTTTATTTGAAAGAAAATGGTATTGGATCTAGAATCATGTATCCACCTATCAATAAACAAGAAGCCTACAATGTAGCAGGAAATCATCCGGTTTCCAATTTAGTTGGAGAAAAAGGCTTATGGTTGCCTTCAGCTGCTCAACTCTCCGATGAAGAAATAGTTTTAATTACTGATCTTATTAAAAGATTTTATAACACCATTACAAAATGAAAAAACTAAACTTTGCAATCATTGGTTGTGGTCGAATTTCTCATCGCCACGCAGAACATATAAGTAATAATGGGATATTACAAGCTGTTTGTGATGTTGAATATGAGAAAGCCTCATCGCTTGGAAAGCAATATAATGTCAATGCTTACAAAAGTATAGACGAATTGCTGCTCCATGAAAAAGGACTGGATGTTGTATCAATATGTACACCCAATGGTTTACATGCAGAACATACGATTAAAGCCCTAAACGCTGGAGTGAATGTTTTATGCGAAAAGCCTATGGCTATCAGTGTTTATGATTGTGGCGAAATGATAAAGACGGCTGAGCGCAATAACAAAAGGCTGTTTATTGTTAAACAAAACCGATTTAATCCCCCTGTAGCTGCTGTTAAGAAGGCTATAGATGAAGGTTTGTTTGGAAAAATATTGAGTGTGCAACTTAGTTGTTTCTGGAATAGAAACGAGGATTATTATAAAAATTCATGGAAGGGGACAAAGAATTTAGATGGTGGAACACTTTTCACTCAATTCAGTCATTTTGTTGATTTGCTGTATTGGACTGTTGGTGATATTAAATCAGCTCAGGCATTTACGTCAAATCTCGCGCATCAAAACATAATTGAGTTTGAAGATACTGGGGTTGTTGCGTTGGAGTTTTTTAATGGTGCAATTGGTACAATTAATTATACTGTAAATAGTTATGGCAAGAACATGGAAGGTTCTCTAACTATTTTTGGTGAAAAAGGTACAGTTAAAATCGGAGGCCAATATTTAAATGAACTAGAATACCAAAACATTGAGAACTTTAAATTTGAGAATTTACCTGAAGGAAATACGGCTAACAATTACGGCCAATATCAGGGTTCTATGTCTAATCATGACCATGTATATCAAAATCTGGTTGACGTATTAACAAACGGAGCCTCAATATCGACAAACTCATTTGAGGGGCTAAAAACCATTGAAATAATAGATAAAATTTACACATCTGCCAGAAAGCATAAACTAGATGTCTTATGAAATACAATAGCCTAACAAGCAAAGTAAATGATGATGTCGATTTTGGCGCCAATGTTCGTGTTGTTGCACCTGTGAATCTATATGGATGTAAGATTAGTGATAACTGTTTTATAGGCCCCTTCGTCGAAATTCAAAAAAAAGTCACTATTGGCTCAAACACAAAAGTTCAGTCCCATAGTTTCATTTGCGAATTGGTCGAAATTGGCAACAACTGCTTCATAGGTCATGGAGTTATGTTTATTAACGATTCATTTTCATCCGGCGGGCCGGCAATGGGCGATGTTACAAAATGGAAATCAACAAAAGTTGGCAACAATGTATCAATTGGAAGTAACGCAACAATTCTGCCAGTAAGTATCTGCGATGATGTTGTGATTGGTGCAGGTGCAGTCGTAACTAAAAATATTAATAAACCTGGTATATATGTCGGAAATCCGGCAAGGTTTTTAAGATCACTTTAATTTCTGTAAATGAATATGAAAAGAGTCCCTTTTGTTGATTTAAGAGCTCAATATCTTAGCCTTAAAGATGAAATAGATAAAGCTATTTCAAATGTAATAGATGAAACTGCCTTTATTGGTGGTAATAATGTTCTGGCATTTGAAGAAAAATTCGCGAAGCTTAATGGCGTTAAACATTGTATTGCTGTAGCAAATGGCACTGATTCGCTATATATTATAATGAAGATGCTTGGAATAGGAATTGGCGATGAAGTGATTACAGTTGCTAACAGCTGGATATCTTCATCTGAAACTATAAGTCAGACAGGGGCAAAACCTGTTTTTGTAGATACTCATCCCGATTATTTCTCAATAAATGAAGACTTAATCGAAAAAGTCATTACATCGAAAACTAAAGCAATTATGCCGGTTCACTTGCATGGACAAATGTGTGAGATGGATGAAATAAAGCGTATTTCGGAAAAATATGGGTTATATGTGATCGAAGATTGTGCGCAATCCCACTTTTCAGAATATAAGGGTAAATTGGCAGGTACTTATGGTATTGCAGGTTCCTTTAGCTTCTATCCCGGTAAAAACTTGGGGGCATATGGTGACGCCGGCTGTATTATTACCGATGATGATAACTTGGCCGAAAAATGCAGAATGTATGCAAGGCATGGAGCACTAAAGAAGCATCATCACTTAATGGAAGGAATCAATAGCCGAATGGATGGATTACAGGCAGCAATTCTGAATGTTAAACTAACTCACATCTTGAATTGGACCAGTAAAAGAATTGAAAGGGCAGCACTCTATGATAATTATCTAAAGGAGATAAATGAAATCATCTTGCCCGTTATCCGTCCAAACACTAAGCACACTTTTCATCTTTATGTGATTAGATGTCAACAAAGAAATCGACTTGCAGATTTTTTAAAGCAAAATGGAGTTGAAACAGCCATTCATTATCCCACTGCTTTACCAAACCTTCCTGCATATTCATACTTGAATCATTCACCAAATGATTTTCCGATTGCAACAGCGTATCAGGACGAAATTCTGTCATTACCTATGTTTCCTGAATTAAATGAAGAGGAAATTAGCTACATAGCAGAACTTATAAAGACGTTTTATAGTTGAATAACCATCCAATTATGAAAAAAAACATTTGGATCATTTCAAAATATGCTAGCCCATTGAAATATGGATTTGCGTCCAGACATTTTTATTTTGCCAAGGAGTTTAATGATTTAGGGTATGATACAACTGTAATATCATCTGATTCGAATCATCTTGTCAGTTTTCCAAAATTCAAAAAACGTATTACAATTGAAAATATTGAAGGTGTTAGAACCATCTGGCTAAGAACAAAAAAATACAAAGGAGCAAACAGTATTGGAAGAATATTGAGTTGGATTCACTTCGAGTTAAATATAAGGCTTTTAAATAAGAAAAAACTACCTCAGCCAGAGGTTATAATAATCTCTTCCCTATCGCTGCTCACCATCTTGGAAGGCATCCGTCTAAAAAGAAAATACAAATGCAAACTAATTTTTGAGATACGCGATATATGGCCTTTGACAATAATTCAGTTAGGTGGATATAGTTTGAATAATCCATTCGTAAAACTACTCCAGCACATCGAAAAAAAAGGTTATGAAGCATCTGATATAATTGTTGGGACAATGCCAAATCTTGCTGAGCATGTAACAAATGTAATTGGCCCAAACAAAAAATGTTACAATATACCGCAAGGACTCGAATTATCTTTATTCGAAAACCCACTGCCCTTGGAGCAAAACTTTATTGATCAATATATACCGAAAAACAAGTTCATCGTCGGTTATGCAGGTAGTATTGGTAGATCTAATGCTTTAGAAACAATTATTGATTGTGCTTTAGATTTAAAGGAAAACACAAATATTCATTTTGCTTTTTTAGGGGGGGGTGATCAGCTTGAAGATTTTAAAAAAAAGACAGAAGGTCTTTCAAATATTACTTTTCTTCCTAAGGTTCAGAAAAAGCAAGTGCAATCAGTTATCCAACATTTCGATGTTTTGTATGATAGCGTTAAAAACATTAACCTCTATACCTATGGCCTTTCACGCAATAAATGGATTGATTATATGTATGCTGCCAAGCCTATTATCGCTTCATATAGTGGTTTTCCTTCAATGTTAAATGAAGCTGGTTGTGGTACCTTTATCCCAGCAGAAGACAAAGCTGCCCTAAAGGATATTATTTTACACTATGCAAGCATGAGTCAAGATGACCGAAAGGAAATAGGGATTAATGGTAAGAAATGGCTGTTACAGAATAGGACATTTTCAAAATTAGCATTAGAATACTCAAAACTGTTTTAGTAAAAATATTGTTGTGATAGGGAACAAATGTACCTCAGAATTATAAAACAAACCTTCGACTTTCTCCTCAGCTTTATCGCCCTGCTGATGCTGTCACCCCTATTTCTAATCACCACCCTATTACTTATAATAGCCAACTCCGGCCATCCCTTCTTCACCCAAACCCGTCCCGGAAAAAACGCCCGCCTCTTTAAAGTTATCAAGTTCAAAACCATGAACGAAAAGCGCGACAAGGCCGGCAATCTCCTACCCGATGCAGAGCGCCTAAACACAGCGGGTAAATTCATCCGCAAAACCAGCTTAGATGAAATCCCCCAGCTCATCAACGTACTCAAAGGCGATATGAGCCTCATCGGCCCGCGCCCCTTATTGGTAGAATACCTCCCGCTATACTCCATAGAACAAGCCCGCCGCCACGAAGTGCGCCCCGGCATCACCGGTTGGGCACAGGTAAATGGGCATAATGCCAAAAAAAGCGGTACGCAGCAGTGCACATTTACCTTTGTATTTCAGGCTGTATGTTAATTTTTTGAATATTTCGATTGTTTCGTTTATTTCGTTTATATTTGTGTCATAAATTTTATTCATCATGGAAGCCTACAACGAAATAAAGAAACCAAGCAAAGCAGAGCAATTGCTGGCTCAAAAATCTTATTCCCCATTGATTTCTGCGATTGAAAATTTAAAGTCAGATAGGACAGAGATTGAAATTGAGGAAACCGGTGAAAAAATAACCATTCCAAAAAGTGCCTTATCGCTTTTAGGAAACATTTTAAAAGCAATGAGCCAGGGCAATCCAATTTCAATTGTACCCATAGCAACTGAAGTTACTACCCAGAGTGCAGCAGAAATACTGAGTTGCTCTCGTCCGCATCTGGTAAAACTTTTAGAAGAAGGAAAGATTCCTTTTACGAAAGTTGGCAAACATAGGCGAATTATGTTTGAGGATGTCATAAAATACAAGCAACAAGTGAAGGAGGCTCAAAAACAATACCTCATCGAGATCATGAACGCTGATGAAGAATCAGGACTTTATGATACATAGTGTCCGGTTTACGGTTGTGCTGGATACCAACGTCATTTATCCGGTCATCATCAGGGATTTGCTCTTTTGGTTTGCACATTATGACATGTACACACCAAAATGGAGCAACCACATCTTTAATGAATGGAGGTCGGTAATGGAAAGGAAAGGATTGTCTTCTCTCGAAATTGAAAAACGGATTCAAAAGGCTAATCTGGCCTTCCCTGATGCCTTGGTACAACAATATGAGCCGCTTATCACTCAGTTAGTATTGCCTGATATGAAGGATTGCCATGTCTTTGCCGCAGCAATAAAAACAAATGCCCACCTCATCGTTACAAACAACCTTAAAGACTTTCCTGAAGCAGTTTTAAGTGTTTTTGGAATGAAAGCTAAATCAGCAGATGATTTTTTGACCGATATCATTGATTTGAATGGAGAAACTGCAATTGAAGCCTTTAAAGAGATGGTTCTTTACAAGCGCAACCCCGCAATGGATGAATACGCAGTACTTCATCAATTAAAGAATATCGGACTTACAGATACCGCAAACTATCTGCATGCTTTACTGTAAAAAGATATCTATAGCGAATAAAAGATGAAAGGCAACGCGGGAGGATTTTACAAATCATTTTTTAAGCGGTTTTTTGATTTCACAATCGCTTTTTTAGGTTTGTTAGTGCTATCCCCAATCATCTTGTTTCTTACGTTTATGCTTTTGGTCAGTAACTCCGGCAAGCCTTTCTTCACCCAAACCCGCCCGGGCAAAAACGCACGTCTCTTCAAAGTCATCAAGTTCAAAACCATGAACGAAAAGCGCGACAACGCCGGCAAGCTTCTTCCCGATGCACAGCGCCTCACCACAGTGGGCAAATTCATCCGCAAAACCAGCTTAGATGAAATTCCCCAGCTCATCAACGTCCTCAAAGGCGATATGAGCCTTATCGGCCCGCGTCCTTTGCTGGTAGAATACCTCCCATTATACAACAAAGAACAAGCCCGCCGCCATGAAGTACGCCCCGGTATCACCGGCTGGGCGCAGATCAACGGCCGCAATGCCATCAGTTGGGAGCAAAAGTTTAAATACGATGTATATTATGTAGATCATTGTAGCTTTGCGCTCGACATGCATATCCTTATCAAAACAATGGAGAAAGTTTTTAAATCAGAAGGCATTAATCAACAGGGGCAGGCTACAGCAGAGAAGTTTAAAGGGAGCAAATAGATGAAAACCGCAGAAAAAACATGGATTTATGGCGCCAGTGGTCATGGTAAGGTTGTTTTGGACTGTTTGTCAGCGAATAACATGATTTGCTATGGTTTTATTGATGATGACCCTTCAAAAACAACAATAATTGGTTATCCAATTCAAAACTATAATGCTGTTGATCCTAGCCATGATCAGGTCGTTTTTGGCATTGGTGATAACAAAACCAGAAAATCGCTCGCCGAAAAATTAGCTTTTAAGTATTTAAAGGTTGTTCATCCTACTGCAACAATTTCTTCATATTCCACAATAGGAACTGGGACAGTGGTTTTTCATCAAAGTGTAATCCAATCAGGCACTTCAGTTGGCAAGCATTGCATCATCAATACCAAAGCTTCCATCGATCATGATTGTAACATTGGCGACTACGTGCACATTTCACCTGGCGCCATCTTGTGCGGAAACGTCCAGGTAGGTGAACTCAGTTGGATTGGGGCTGGTGCAGTGATCATTCAGGGAACTAAAATTGGCAAAAACACAATCATTGGCGCAGGCTCCGTCATCATCCGTGACATCCCCGATAATTCAGTTGTAGTAGGCAACCCCGGCAAAATCATCAAAACAAACGATATCCCTGACTTCTGACCTCTGACTTCTGACCTCTGACTTCCGACCTCTAAAAACAAAAATCCATGCTTCTAAAAACCGCCAAAGACCTCGAAGTTTACAAAAAAGCATACCATCTATCCATGGAAATATTTGAGCTTTCAAAAATATTTCCGGCAGAAGAAAAGTACGCACTTACAAGTCAAATGCGGCGTTCATCCAGGTCCGTGTGTTTAAATTTACGCGAAGCATGGGCAAAAAGACGGTACGAAGCCCATTTCATAAACAAGCTAACAGATTGTGATGGCGAAAACAGCGAAACAGATTCCTCACTCGATTTTGCCTTATCCTGCAACTACATCAGCGCCGAAAAACACCAACAACTCACAACGCTTTCAAAAGAAATAGGACAAATGCTCGGAAAAATGCTCAAAAACCCAGAAGGTTTTTTGGCTCATCAGATAAAACAGGTGGAGAGTTGAAATTCATTAAGCAAATATTAGTGAAACACGATAGATGAAAAATGCAATATCATTGATCCCTCTGAACACGGCCCTAAACGCCTTGATTTTTCCATTGAAATTTTCAGCC
>JAHIVC010000006.1 GCA_018816945.1 Bacteroidota bacterium
GTTACGAGGCTTTGCTTACTTACTACGTAAAGATTGCCCCACATCTTAATGAACCGCTGTATACGAGACCCGTACGTACAGTGGTGTGAGAGGTTCTCCCCATCAGCTAACGCTGGTGGGGCAGCCTACTCGATTGTGCGTTCGTGCATTATTTTTTATCAAGCCAATTAATCATTGTGTCAAGGCTCAGTTTAATATTTCCTATCGAGCAATGATTACTGGCATGGTCTTTTTTAGTAAATACAATATCCGTCACAGATTTAGCATTTGTCAATGATTTAATCAAAGGTGCATGCAGCTTATATGGAATAAAATGGTCATCCTTACCTGTAATTACCATCACGTCTTGAGTAATTTTATCAGCATGCAAATTTTTACTATTCATCTGCCATGCGTATTCAAAGGCATCCATTGGAACGTTAATTTTGGTAATGTACATGATATTGCTATTTCTCCATGCTTCCATTCCTCCCTTTTTAATTCCTTTCAAAGCAACTTTGTTAGAACCCTCTCTCATGTATTTTTTGAAGAAATCCATCATCCAACGGGCTATTGCAGGCGGAATTTTATAATTATCATACGCTCCACCTGTAGAAATTACCCAATAAATTCGAGGTTCAAAAGCTGCAGCCCTTAAACAAAGCCAGCCGCCAAGAGACATTCCCAGCAAAGCAGCTTCTGTAATTCTAAAATAATCCAAAATTGTCTTAACTGGTTTTTCCCATTCAAAGTCGAATGGAATATTAAATTTCTTAACAGTTTTTCCTTGTCCTGGCCCATCGAATGCTATAACTTCATAGCCTTTTATTGCGAAATACCATGCTACTGAATAAAATTCCTCAATAAATGAGTCAAAACCGAAGTGAATAAGAATGGTTCCTTTTTTTATTTCAGACTTGTTAGGCATTCTCAATACATGAAGGAATGATTCGTTATAAGGCACTTTTTCTACATGCACTCCCTCTAATGGCATATTTGAATAAAACAAATCTATGAACTTATCATAAAGCAATTCTTTATCTTCCTGTCCGTATAGAGTGTAAAATTCAGCAGCACGATAAAAGAATGAGGCTTCAATGTTTTTCCCAGAACCCAGTTTGCTTTCTGCTTGCTCCAACATTACAGATTTCCAGTCACTAAATTTCCGAATTTTTTGAGCTGCTGTTTTTAAGTCGTCGTGCGACAAATACCCTAATGAGTGCCATCGGTTAAGCTGGAAATTATATAACTGCTTTTTATGAAAATAATGATAACCAATTGGAAATGAAAATAAATCTGAGTCCATTTATATTATTTTTTCATTTTAGTTTCAAGTCTGTCAGTAATGCTGTCTTGCATGACGCACAACTATGTTATTTGTACATGTTTACAGTACAATATATGTCAAATTTGGATATAATGTATAGGGTTTATGATTTTATTTTAAGCCCCAAAGTTTTAATTATTCAATCCCAAAAACCTTAACCAACTCATCCGGTAAAAAAGGGCGTCCCTTTTCATTAATAGAGGTTCCAATAACCAAAGCATTAACAATCAATTTTTGATCTGGTAATCGGTAAATGCTTTGTCTGAATCCAAATCGAAGTGGCGAGAGTCGTTCTATTTTTACATCTACCACAAATTTATCGCCGCTTCTTAATGAAAATTGATAATCAATTTCAATTCTTTTTACAACCAAATTAATCCCTCTGGCAGTCAGGTCGGCAAAATCCAAATTAATTGCTTTGAGGTATTGATGACGGGTATGTTCGAGATAGTTTTGGTAAACCGAATTGTTCACAATTCCCTGCATATCGCATTCGTAATCGCGTACATCCATTTCCAGTTTGAAGGTATATTCTTCCATATTTTAATTATTGTGGGTCAACATCAATGATCATAGAAACCCCAGTAAACTTTCTGTTTTTATTGAATTGATCAAGTATTTCCTTTAGTTCCAGCTTTGCTTTACCCAGTGCATTGGTTTTTTCTGTTTTCAGCAGAATATGTTTGATGTATAAATTTTTAATTCTGGAAACCATTGGATATTCAGGGCCCAAAACCAGCTCACCAAAGTGTGCCCTTAATTTATTTGCAAGTTCGGCAGAAGCAGCGTTTAAAATATTATAATCTTTGTGTTTTAAACGAATTTCAATCAGCCGGTAAAAGGGCGGATATTTGAAATTAATCCGTTCCTGAATAATGTCCTTATAGGTTTTTGCGTAATTATTATCGATCACATCCCTGATCACCGAATGGTAAGGATTATAAGTTTGAATGATCACTTTCCCGCGTTTGTTCTTTCTACCTGCCCTTCCACTTACCTGGGCCATCATTTGGTAACTTCTTTCCGGAGAACGAAAATCGGGATAGCTTAACATATTGTCCGCGTTCAAAATACCAACTACGCTCACATTGTCGAAGTCCAAACCTTTGGTCACCATTTGGGTGCCTACCAAAATATCAATGGCGTTATTTTCAAAATCTGTAATAATTTTCTGATATGCATATTTTGATCGGGTTGTATCGAGATCCATTCGCATGATGCGGATTTTCGGATACAAAAGGGCAAGCTCTTCCTCAACTTTCTCCGTACCAAACCCTTTCATGAGCACTTTAGGATTCCCGCAATTGGGGCATTTCTCGGGTATTTTTGTTGAATAACCGCAATAATGACAACGTAAATGATCACTGTGTTTGTGGTAAGTCAATGTCACATCACATCGAATACATTCCGGAATCCAATTACAGACATCGCATTCCAGTCGCAATGAAAAACCGCGGCGGTTTTGGAACAAAATAACCTGTTCTTTATTTTCCAATGCTTCATCAATATGCTTTAAAAGGAAAGACGAAAAATGAGAATGCATTTGTTTCTTCTTCGTCGCATCCTTAATATCAGCAACCAATATTTCGGGCATACTGATGTTTCCGTATCGATCATTCAATTCGACCAATCCATATTTTTGATGGCTTGCATTATAATAAGTTTCGATACTTGGTGTGGCAGAACCCAACAAGGTTTTTGCAGAATGCAAACCGCCAAGATAAATGGCTGAGTCGCGGGCATTGTATCTTGGAGCCGGATCAAATTGTTTGTATGAATTATCATGTTCTTCATCTACAATGATGAGCCCTAAATTCTCGAAAGGTAAAAAGAGGGCCGAACGTGGGCCGATAATAATTTTGTAAGGCGGCTCTTCAATACCTGATTTTTGGGTGACTTTATTCCAGATTTCAACCCTTTCGTGTTTATTGTACCGCGAATGATAAACCCCAACCGCTGCCCCAAAATACTTTTGAAGTCGGGTGATTATTTGCGTTGTTAAAGCAATTTCGGGTAAAAGATAAAGAACCTGTTTTCCTTTTTTTATGGTCTCGTCAATGAGTTTGATGTAAATTTCAGTCTTACCGCTAGAGGTTACGCCATGAAGCAAAACCACGTCTTTTTCTTCAAAAATTGTATTAATTTGATCGAATGCCGTGCATTGAGATTCGCTAAGTTCAATAGATGAAATCTTATTTGTGGCATCAGTAGACAGAAGGCGACTGCTTAATTTCTGATATTTTTGGAGGATCCCTTTTTCAACCAAAGCATTGAGTTGGGCGACCGAGGCATCCACACTTTTAAGTAATTCGCTTTGCTTGACTTCTTCCTTACCCTTTCCTCTATTTTGGGAAAGATTGATTAAAGACATGAGTAACTGAACTTGTTTAAAAGCTCTCTTACTGAGTGTTTCAAATGCTTCCCGAAGCTTCAGTTCATCTTCTGAATATTCCTTTGTAATCCTGATATAGGTGATGAGTTTTGGAAGAAATTCTTCATTTAATTCCTCCACCACAATGATGAGGTTTTTATCGATCATTGTTTTGAGGAGCGGGATGGTTTTTTGTAAGCCGGTTAATTGGGTAACCTCCGAAATCGTAATTTTTTTTCTGGCAAGAAGGGCCTCGGTAATGATGAATTCATTTTCATTTAAAACGATTTGGTCGGGAATAAATGAAGGGTGTAAAATGATCTGAGATTCGCTGATCAGTTTTAAACCCTGAGGTAAGGCGGCGTTCATCACTTCTCCAACCGTGCACATATAATAGGTTGCTATCCATTCCCAAAAACAAAATTGTTTTTCTGTGACAATCGGAAACTCATCTAAAATGGCAGAAATATATTTAGGTGCATAATCAGGCGCGGTTTGGTTAAGCTCGCGTATCAGTGCCGTGTAAATTTTCTTCCTTCCGAATTGCACGATCACCCTTTGCCCGACTTTCACTGCTTCATTCATCTCGTACGGAACCCGGTAAGTAAAATAACCGGGAACCGGCAAAGGCAGCAAAACCTGGGCAAAGATCGTGATCCTATCCATTAATCTTTAAAATAATCGATCCAAAACTGCTATCAAGCGATCAACTTCTTCGAGGGTGTTGTAGTGAACCATACTTACCCTGATTACGCCATCTGTTTTACTGTAATCAAGCGCATCCATTAATCGTCTTGCATAGAAATCACCATGGCGAATTCCAATTTTATAATCGTCCACCTTTTTTGTGATGGTGCTACTTACAACACTTTTAATCACGAATGAAACAGTAGAAACCCGTTTATCCGGATTGGCATCTGGGCGACCAATAATCCTTACATTTTTCTTTTTATTTAAAAAATCCAATAATCGTTGGGTTAATTCTGCTTCGTGAGTGGCAAAAAGGGTATATATTTTTTTGAAAGATTCCCTTGTATATTGATCTTTAATTTCAGGGAAATGTGCTTTCACCAAAGCACCTAAATAATCCCTGTATCCTAAATAACCATAGCTTAACTCATAATTGGCACTTCCGGGTTGCAGTTTATATGGGATGTCATCTTCCTGAATAAAAAAGTGATTGATGTTGGGCAATTTCTCAAGAATTTCTTTTCGTCCGTAGAGTGCAGAATAATGAGGTCCATAAACTTTGTAAAAAGAAAAAACATAAAAATCCACATCCAAATCCTGAACATCAGGCATACGATGAGGCATATAAGCCACTGAATCGACACAAAGGTAACTATTGTTTTGATGAACAATTTTGGCGATTTCTTTGATCGGGTTTATCGTTCCTAAAATATTAGAAGCATGCGTTAAGGAAACCAATCGGGTTTTTGGGGTCAAAAGTTTTTTCAGATCATCAAGATCCATTTCTAAACTTGTCTGGTTTATTTCCCAAAACTTGATCACAATGCCTTGTTTTTGAAGGTTATACCATCCTCCAACATTTGCTTCATGATCGCAATTGGTTACAATAATTTCATCACCCGGGCTGAGGGTTTGAACGAAACCGGAGGTCAGTTGCCTTAAAAGCATAGTAGTTGAAGAACCGAATATCACTTCTGATACGTCACGTGCATTAATCAAATCTGCAACGAATCGATATCCTTCCCTTACCCGTTTACCGGCAGTTTCCGAAATTTCATAACTGGCCCCAAGCTGAACATCTGAAGTTAATAGATATTCGCTGATCCGATCGACAACCGATTTAACGGTTTGCGAACCTCCGGCATTATCAAAATAAGTCCATTCGCCACTTAGAGCAGGAAATTGTTTTCTTACAAAGTTTAAGTTTAATTCCATAAAAATTTAATTTGAAAGTACCCGAGCCATTTCGAGTAAGTGTTTATTAATTGTTTGATGATGTTTAATGGCTTTTGAAAATAAGGTAAATGCAGTTTTATTGTTTACGATACCAACCATCATTCCACGTTTCCCTTTCAATAAAGCAATAACCGCTTCATAGCCCAGTTTGCTTGCCAGTAAGCGGTCGTTGCAACTTGGCGATCCCCCTCGTTGGATATGTCCTAAAATGGTTACCCTTGTTTTAAATTCAGGAAAATTATTTTCAATGTGTTTGGCTACTTCATAGGCGCCTCCGGAGTCGTCACCTTCGGCTACGATAATAATGCCTGTTTTTTTGTTTCGGCGCCAATCATGTTTTAATTTCTGAAGCAGTGAATTGTAATAGGTTTTGGTTTCCGGGATCAGGATGTCTTCCGCCCCGCATGCAATACCGCTATGCAACGCTATAAATCCAGCATCGCGGCCCATTACTTCAATGATGAAAAGTCGGTCATGGGATGTAGCTGTATCCCGGATTTTGTCTACCGCTTCAACTACAGTGTTAATGGCTGTATCAAAACCAATGGTAAAATCCGATCCATATAAATCATTGTCAATGGTGCCCGGCAGGCCGATCATCGGAAATCCAAATTCTTCTTCAAAGATGCAAGCACCGGTAAAGGTACCATCGCCACCAATAGCAACAACGGCATCAATATTTTCTTTCTTCAGTGCCAGAAAGGCTTTTTGTCGACCTTCTTTAGTTCTAAATTCTTCACTTCGGGCCGTTTTTAAAATGGTTCCACCACGCTGGATGATATTTGACACATCTGTGGTTTCAAGTTTTTTAAAATCTCCGTTGATCATTCCGTCATATCCATTGAGAATTCCAACAACTTCCAAATCATTGGAAATGGCGGTCCGAACAATAGCCCGGATAGCAGCATTCATTCCCGGTGAATCACCACCCGAGGTAAAAACGCCAATTTTTTTGATAGGTAACATATTCGCTTTTTGAGTTGAGTCAAATTTAAGGTTTTTTTAATCGTAATGTTTGATTTAGATAATGGATTTGGTTGAAAATTAAAATGTCATTCCGGTTTTTGCAAAAGCAAAATACCGGAATCTAAAAATGCTCAAAAGAAAGATTCCTGCATTCGCAGGAATGACAAAAAACAGAGCCAAGAACATATTAATAGAGTTCTGGAATACTGAAAATTATTTCTTCCGATCTGGGTTTTGATCCGATTTCGAAAATTTCCGGCTGCCTTCATAAACTTCGAATTTGGCAAAACGGCATTCGATCGGGCCATTGAAAACAATGATTTTTTTTGAAGGCCGAAGTCCGACAAATTTTAAAGCATCTAAATTCCCACTCAATACCCAGGCTTTAAATCCGGCATATTTTGTTTTAAGCTGGTCTCCAATCATTTTATATAAGCCAATGATATCGCTTTCTTCAAGCCGGTCACCATAAGGTGGATTGGTGATCAAAGTACCATTTTTAAATGGTGTCGGGAGTTCCTCGAAGGAAGTATGCCTTAGTTCAATATCTTTATGAAATCGGGCAGATATTAAGTTTTCTTTTGCAATGGAAATTGCTTTAAATGAATGATCGATTCCTATAATTTGATGATTAAAATCTTTTTGGTTTAGAAGGGCTTCCTTACAAATCTCTTCCCATAAATCTTTGTCGAAATCATTCCAATACATAAATCCAAAATCTTTGCGATAAAATCCGGCAGGAATTCCATAGGCTTGCATGGCTGCTTCTATAAGCAAAGTCCCCGATCCGCACATGGGGTCGATCAAATCGGTTTGGCCGTTCCACTCACTGAGTTTGACCAAACCGGCAGCAAGCACTTCATTTAAAGGAGCTTTATCCACTTGTCCGCGATACCCTCTTTTGTGTAATGAACTTCCGGAACTATCAAGTGAAACCGAGCAATTTTCCCTGAAAATGTGAATGTTAATTTGTAAGTCAGGGTTGTCGACATCAACATTGGGTCTGCGGCCATATTTATTTCGGAAAGCATCAACTACCGCATCCTTGCTTTTTAATGCCGCGAATTTTGAATGAGTAATAACCGAATTGCTTACAACTGCATGAATAGCCAGTGTTTGGTCAACATCCATGTAATTCCACCATTCGATTTTAAGTAATTGATCGTACAATTCATTTTCGTCAGCACAGGTAAACGAAGCAATAGGCTTTAAAATTCTGATGGCGGTATAACACAGATAATTGGCTTTGTACATGGTTGATTTGTTGCCTTCAAAGCTCACGGCCCGGTTAATAGGTTCAACTTTAGTGGCACCAATAGCTGTTAACTCATCGGCTAAAATCGACTCCAGACCAAAAAAGGTTGTGGCAATCATTGTGTATTTATCGCTTTTATTTTCCAAGGTGTTAAGATTCTAATGTGGATACCTGATTCTTCTTTGCTAGCAAGTGCCTAGAGTTTGGAGTGCCTAAAATACTTCAAGTTATTCATTTATATAACTTTAGGCACTTCAAAATTTAGCTCACTTTAAGTACTTCTAAATTAAAAACAAAAGTACTAATAATTTAGCGGGACTTTTCCCTATTTTTGGTTTAATTAAATCATACAACCAATGACTATTCAAGAAGCACAACAAACCGTTGATGATTGGATCAAAGAAAACGGAGTCAGGTATTTTAATGAACTGACCAATATGGCAATCCTTACAGAAGAGGTTGGGGAAGTAGCCCGCATTATTGCCCGAAAATACGGAGAACAATCATTCAAAAATGAAGAAGGTGAAATAGATCTGGCAAATGAATTTGCCGATGTATTGTTTGTGTTGATATGTTTGGCCAATCAAACAGGCGTTGATCTTACCGAAGCCCTGAAAATTAATTTGGATAAAAAAACAAAAAGAGATAAATTTCGCCACGCAAATAATCCGAAATTAAAATAAGGTTTTTGTAATAAAATATTCTTTTTTGATTCTAATACTATTTAGAATTCCAAATCATCATATTATAAATAATTCAAATTTATGCTTATAAAAAGTTTTATTGATCATCAATGGAAACAAGCAACCCGATCCACCATTTTTCAGAAAAATATTGTGGTAAACATTTTTCTAGGATTAATTGTTTTGCTTTTGTTTCTGGAGTTTCTGGTAGCAGGATTATATTTGGGCGATAAGTGGCATACACTTTTTCCGAATGATGATCCGGTATCAAAATTCAACAGCATTTTGCTTTATTATTTTGCATTTGATCTGATCATCCGGTTTTTTATGCAAAATTTGCCTATAATGTCTGTTCAGTCCTACTTGCATTTGCCGGTTAAGAAATCCAGCATTCTGCATTATCTGTTATCAAAATCCTTACTAAGCATTTTTAATTATTTGCCATTATTGGTATTTATTCCTATCGCAATTTTTCAAGTGGCAGCTAATCATGACTCCACCATTGCGTTTGCATGGATTTTGTCAGTATTTTTTCTGATGCTTTCGAATAATTTCCTCTTATTATACATGAAAAGACAATTGGTTGGGAATGCTAAAGTTGTGGGGTTTTTTGGGCTCTTCATTCTTGCTTTATTGATTGGAGATCGATTTGAGATCATTTCTCTTTCAGGTTTTTCTGCAAATATTTTTGATCAAATCATAAATCAGCCGATTGCAGTGGTAGTTCCAATCCTTCTCTTAATTCTTCTTTACCGTCTTAATTATAATTATCTGCGCGGGCGGATGTATCCCGAAGAGCTAAGGGTTGGCAAGGCAAAGGAGGTTGATGCTGTTTCCGACATTAAATATTTAAAAAAATTAGGCCAAATTGGTGATATAGTCGGGGTTGAGATAAAATTGTTTTTAAGACACAAGCGAACAAAATCAATTCTTTATATGACCCCCATATTTCTTTTTTATGGATTGATTTTTTATACCCAACCTGAAATGTACGATCAGGATGGTTTTAAAATCTTTCTGGGATGGTTCATAACCGGAGGATTAATGTACAATTATTTGAATTTTGCTTTTACTTACGAAAGCAATTATTTCGATGCCATTCTGACTCATGACATTGATATGCGCCGTTATTTCAGAATGAAATTTATGGTTGCACTTTTAATCAGTTCGGCCTGTTTTGTGCTAACCATTCCCTATGTTTATTTCGGAGCTAAAATTTTATTGTTCCATTTCGTGATGTATTTGTACAACATTGGTACTCTTAGCTTTGCCTTGCTTTATCTGGCTACGTTCAATTCCAACCGGATGGATCTTAGCAAAGGTGCGGCATTTAATTATCAGGGGATGGGAGCCTCCAATTGGCTATCAATGATTCCGGCCATCTTGGTTCCTGTATTGATATTCTGGCTTTTCAGTTCTCTCGGATTACCCTATGTCGGACTGGCAATTATAGGATTGGGCGGAATTCTGGGATTGCTCTTTAACAAGACGATTATCGATAAACTCGTGAAACAATTTTTAAATAGAAAATATAAAATGGCCGAAGGATTTCGGAAACGTTAGTAAAAATTATTTATTATGATTGAAATAACTAAAATAACAAAAGTATATAACGGTGTTACCGTTCTGAATGTACCCGAATTGACCATTAAAAAAGGTGAGAGCTTTGGCTTGGTTGGGAATAACGGAGCAGGAAAAACAACTCTTTTTCGTTGCCTTTTAGATTTAATCAGACCGAATACAGGAGAGGTGCTTTCAAGTGGTGAGAATGTTGCAAAGTCAGCAAAATGGAAATCCCATACCGGTTCTTACCTTGATGAAGGTTTCCTGATCGATTTTCTTACCCCGGACGAATATTTTCAATTCCTGGCCAATATTAATGGCCTTTCGAAAGGTGATCTGGATGAATTTCATGCATCTTTTAAAGAGTTTTTTAGCGGAGAAATTTTAGGTAAGAAAAAGTATATCCGCGACCTTTCGAGCGGAAACCAAAAAAAGGTTGGAATTGCTGCTGCTTTAATGGCCAAACCAAGTGTGCTGATACTGGATGAACCTTTCAATAGTCTTGACCCGACCACCCAAATTCGCTTGAAAAATCTTCTCAAAGAATTACAAAAAGACAAGAATGTAACCATGCTAATTTCAAGCCATGATCTGAACCATGTAACAGAAGTTTGCGAGCGTATCGTTGTATTGCATGAAGGTGAAATTGCACACGATATTCAAACCAATAGCGATACGTTGAAAGTGCTTGAAGATTATTTTGCGATTTAGGGTTTGATGAAGGAAAGTTAAAAATTCTTAAAACACTTGAAATCGGGAAAATGCCATTTTAATTTTGAATTTTAATTCAAAAATTTATTGGTATGCAAACTCACAAAAATTTTAGTTGGGTTTTTATCCTGATACCTGCTTTGGTCTTTTTATCGGCAAATGCTCTAATGGCACAAGAGAAAAAGGAAAATAACCCAAAAATTGAAATAAAAGTAAATAAAGAAAAGGATGATAAAGGCAATGTCATTCGTTTCGATTCTACTTACAGCTATTCATGGCATGGTGAAAATATGAGTCAGGAATTAATGGATTCAATTTTTAATGAATTCAAAATGAATGGTCATTTGAAGGACTTTTTCAAAAATGATATTTTCGGAAATGATTTCTTTGATCATGATTTCTTATCCCATAGGGATTCTATTCTTTCCGGTTTTGATTTCGGAGATTTTTTCAATGATGATTTTTTTGAAAATCGCTCAGACTCCTTAAGCCCTAGAATTTATGATCACTTCGGAACATTTCCATTTTTGGGGAATTCAGGCTTTGAAAAGATGCAGGAAATGATGAAGCAGCATCAGGAGGAGATGATGGAGTACTTTGAACAATTTAGGAATTCACGCGACTCAATTATTCTTAAGAAGCCTGAAATCAGGAAGCAAAACAATACAACACCTGTTTCAAAAGGTAATGTAATTAAAACCTGAAGTTTTAGTAAATTGGACTTAAAACAATTTAGAATACCCAATACCAAATGATAAATGATTATTGTTGAATGCTGAATGTTGAATGTAGAATGTAGAATGCTGAATAATGGGATTTATACCAGCTTAATCAATCATACCGATTTTACCTTGATTTAATCTGTTATTTATTCGTCATTCAAAAGATTGATGGCATGACAGGCAGCAATGGCAGCCGTTTCGGTTCGTAAACGGCTGCTGCCTAAGCTTACGGGAATGAATCCTTTTTTAATGGCTTGTTCAACTTCATCCGGACTGAAATCCCCTTCGGGCCCGATTAAAATTAAAACATCCGTTTTGGGTGTATATAATTTTTTTAATAACTGTGGTTTGCCTTCGCAGTAGGCAATAAACTTTTGTCCTTCAAATGGCTGATTGATGAAATGATTGAATTTTACTGTTTCTGAAAGTTTCGGAAGATATGCTTTTAAGGATTGTTTGAGTGCCGAAATTATTACCTTTTCTAATCGGTTTATTTTCACTTCTTTTCTTTCAGAATGTTCACAAATAATTGGAGTGATACGGTCTATTCCTATTTCCGTAGCTTTTTCTAAAAACCATTCGTAACGGTCAATGCTTTTAGTAGGCGCAACAGCCATGTGAACCGAAAAGAACCTTTTACCATATTCCTTCTTTGTTTCCAGAATTTTTACGGTACTTCTTTTTGGATGATCATCAACCAATTCCGTTTTATGCAAATTCCCATTTCCATCGGTAAGATAAATGATATCCCCAATCTTTAAGCGTAAAACACGGATGCAGTGTTTCGATTCCTCTTCATTAAGGGTATAGTTTCCGGTTGTAATATCTGAACAATAAAATAGGTGCATGGGCTTTGTTCTGTTTTCATTTAATTTGTTTACAAGATATAAAATTGTTCGATTGCTTCATCTGCCTACCGCAGACAAGTTGCTCTATTGTTATTTCGATGATTTAAAATTAGTTTTCCCTGTTAGGCTGAGGTTCTAACCTCAGGCGAACTTCTTTCTTTTTACTTATAGCCTCAAGCCAACTGGGCTAGGGTTTTGCTTGCTTTTGTTCTTCTTCAGCTTCATTAATATTAATTCTAGCTTTATGACCATGTTTCTCAAGTAAATACAATAAATTCCCTCCGTTAATCAAAGTGAGAGGTTTGTTTTTTGCAAATTCATATGAATCAGACCCAAAGTCAGAAGTAGTAACTAATATACCTTTAGATGCACCTTCATTTAGAACTGTCCCGTACAAATCTCTAACAGCAGAAACTCCCACAATATTTGTATACCTTTTAGCTTGGATAACAATTTTACCCCCTTTTATTGGATCTGGGTCAAAAGCAACAGCATCAACTCCTCCATCTCTACTTGTTTGTGTAACCTTAACTTCACCTCCATTATTACTAAATTCTCTTTCAAATATTTCTCTAATTAAATGTTCAAAATCTTCCCAATGCATGGCTGCTATATTTGTATATGAATTAATCTCTACTTCTTTTGAGGATACAAAACGTTTGTCATGTTTGTCTATACTTAAAAGAGGTTTTATAGGGGTTAAATTACTTATTTTGCTGGCAGAGATTCCTTTTAAATTTTTAAAACATATTTTAGGTTCTACTTCAGATAAGTTTATATTTAAGAATTCATTTTTATTACAATGAACTGAAATAATGCAAGCTTTAATGGTTTTCCCAATAGCTCTATTTATTGAATTTGTCCAACCATTGAAAACTATAGATTCAAGTTCATTAATACTATCATTAATAAATAATTTACTTATAGAGTTTAAAATAATTCTATAAATAGTTTCATCAAAAAGTTTTTCAAGTTCTTTTTGCGAAAAATCCACTTCCTTATATTCATTTCTGGTTTTAATGAATCTTATTTCTTTTAATGTTGGGAAATTCTCAATTGAAGGAAGTAAATAATCAACAATTAAAATTTTATTGGTTTCATTATATTCAATCTCAATTGATTTTTCGAATTCAGAATAATAATTAATGTTTTGTAAAAGTTTAGAACAAAATATTTCAATGGCTTGTTTTCTTTTTTTCTGGTAGTCTATTTTTAAATTATCAATTTGCGAATTTTTTATTCTCTGATCATTATAAAAACTTTCTTTGCTATTTTCCCATTTTTTTTCTTTTTCTCTGATTTTATTTTCTAAGATGTTTTCTATTAGATTTAGTTCTTTTAGGGAAACTTCATAATATTCTTCTAAATTCTTATTAACTTCATTCTTTTTTTCTTCAATCTCAAATGATAGTGAATTATTTTTTTTATCATTTAATTTTGTCGGAATATCAATTTCTACAAAATCTAACTTATTTAGATTATTTACTTTAGAAAGCTCTTCTCCAATCATTATTCTTGGATTAATATCTTTGAAATCCGATTTGTCATAAAACAAATCCCAAACACTAATATTATCCATATCATTTTCAATAAGTATATTTTCTAATTTATTTATTGCATTTTGAGAGATAGTTGCTCTTTCTGTGATACCCAGATATAAATTATGATTATCAATTTTATTGCTATCTAAGTTCTCTATTAGTTCTTCTATTTTTCTTATTCTGGCTTCTTTTGATTTACTTATTAGGCTCTTTTGCTTTTCATATTGATTAGTAATATCAAGTCGGAGTTGTTCTAGTTTTTCTATATAAGATTCTCGTTTATTTTCTTGGTTTGTGAAATAATTGAATAATGAAATTATTATTATTACAATTATTACACTACTGAATATTACAATCCAATTTTCAGCAATAAATTGAAATATTTGTACGATAATAAATATAATTATTCCAAGAATAATTAATAGTCCTAAACCTTTTTGCATTTCTAGAGTTATTATTAATATACCCCTATTAGGCTGAGGTTCTAAGCTCAGTCGAAATATTTAACACAGGCTATGCCTGTATGTAACAAATCAAATATGTTTTCCAGCGAAAGTTAAGAAAAATAAATCAACTAATGATTCCAGTCCTGCATAATTTCGGACACCAGATAGGCAAAGCCTACAAAAATAGAACGACCGAGGTAAAACCTCAGCCGAACTTCTTTCTTTTTACTTATAGCCTCAAGCCAACTGGGTTAGAACACGACTCTAAACATTCATTTTTGCTTTAATTTTTCTTATATACTCTTCTGTAGGATCATTTATTCCTTGGCTCTTTAAACTAAGCAAACCTTTTAATGCTGGTTCTTGTAAAACCTCATATGCCAATCCAAGAGACCCTATTGCAGCAATTGCTGCTACTTGAGATCCGGCACCTACTGGTAAAACTCTTGCAGCAATATCTAGTTTTTTCGTTACATCAGTAAGATTATTTAGATCACCAAAGTCTTTTTTCTCAATTATATCTTTATCAAATAATTTCTCTATAACTTTTTCTGACAAAACATTGATTTTTCTGCTATGCGCAATGTCAAATGTTTCTGAAAATAGTTTAAGAAGTTTCACATCATTTTCAGCTTGAGCACTTTTTGAAAGTCTGATTTCCTCTTGGACTTTTAATCGGTATTGACATATCGCGATAATAATCCCAACTGATACAGATAGCATAGTAATAATTTGCGAAATCGGGATTAACCATAATTCAAAGAATCCAATTTTCCCGTTGTCCTTACTCAAATTCTCAGTTATTGCTTTTGTTTGTGTAGGAACTTTTGAATGGATTGAATCTTGAGCATTAGAGATAGTAAATGTGAATAGAACTATTATCAAAGCAGCAAACACTATTTTAGTTTTCATATTCATACTTTTTTATGATTGAATTATTGTCTAATGACGATCTCAATATTTTGTGTGTTCTAACTACTAAATAAGCAGCAATTTTGCAGCCTATCACTCGTTAAACTTTTGTTTAAGAACTGATTTTCAAATTATTATATAAAATATGCTTTACGAACACTGCCAAACATGTATTTCTGTAAATTTACGTTGTATAAATTTATACTATTAAAGTAAGTAAAAAATTAAAATAGTAATACGACAGCCAAAAAAATTATTTAAATCGAAAATCGAAAATCAAAAATCAAAAATTGACCATCATCAATCCTCAATCTTCTTTTCAAATTTTTTCAAAGCATATAATACCAAACGATAGCTAAGGTAAATAAATACCGGCCAGATGATTAACCAAATGATTTGTGCAGTATACATTTTAAATGATTATTTGTTATTGATTATTTATTAATGATTAATGTCTAATGATTATTTTTTAATGTTAAAATGTTTATTGAATTTGTAAAAAATTTTTCATTTATCCTTTTTCATTTATCCTTTTTCATTTATCATTCATCATTCATCATTATTCATTCTAATAAGAGTGTCCTCCTTCATTCATCTCATCTTCAGTGATCTTTTTATTGTTAATGGCTTTCCATGCCCACCAAATATAGGCAATTACAAAGGGAACCAATAAAGAAACATAACTCATGGCTGTTAAAGTGTATTGGCTTGATGAAGAATTTTCAATGGTCAGCGAACTTTGCAAATCGAAAGTGGAAGGATAAAAAGCGGTATGATTAAAACCGGCCATCAAAAATAAGGAAAAGACCGTAAAAATAATACCAAACCCGGTAGCCCAAATCCCTTTATCATGGCATACTTCAAAACAAGTGATGGTTCGGTAAATCCCCAACAAAACCAAAATCACACCGATAGCGAAAAGTGCAAATAACCAGGGCATTTCAAGCAGGTTGTGCAGGTATTTGTATGATTCCATACTAACAATTTTAGTTTCCGGGTCAACCGCAAATCCTTTCATTAATAACAGATTAGCCACAAAGAACAAAAAGAAAACTACGAATGGAATCGCCTCTCTTACCAGTTGTTTACGGGCACGTTCAATGATATTTCCATGGGCAACCGTATTGATAAAATACAAGAGTGCCATGGTGCGAGACAGAAAAAACACGGCCAATCCCAATGAAAGATTAATGAAGGTGTTATAATTTGTAAAATCAAAAGCCAATTCAAGCCCCCGAAATGAATTTCTCCAGGTTGATTGATTCATGTCGTTTATTGAAAATTCGGAACCTGTAAAAAAAGTCGCAACAGCGGTTCCGATCAGGATCGTTCCAAGTAGTCCATTGACAAACAGAAAGGTTTCATAGGTTCTTGATCCCAGAAAATTATTGGGTTTCGACCTGAACTCATAGGCAATTGCCTGAATGATAAAGCAGAACAAAATCAGCATCCAAACCCAATAGGCACCGCCAAAACTGGTGGCATAAAATAAGGGGAAAGAAGCAAAAAATGCACCTCCGAAAGTAACCAGCGTCGTAAAAGTAAATTCCCATTTTCTCCCGAGCGCGTTGATAATTATTTTGCGTTCCATCTCCGTTTTGCCCAAGGTGTAAATCAGGGTTTGCCCTCCCTGAACAAACATCAGAAAAACCAAAATGGCAGCCAACAGTGATATAATAATCCACCAGTATTGCTGTAATGCTAAGTATGATAAATTTTCAAACATTTTAATGTCCTCCTTCGTTAGGTCCTTTTTTTATTTGTGTAAGCATGATCTTAATTTCTGCAATCAACAAGGTAGTAAAGATGACTGCAAAGAGCCAAAAAGTAATTTGGACGGATGATTTATCAATTTGTGTTACGGCCGACAAAGTAGGCATCAAATCTTGAATAACCCAAGGTTGACGACCAACTTCTGCTAAAACCCAACCAGCTTCACTTGCAATATAGGCAAGTGGTATCGTAAGGATGGTCACCCAGAGTAACCACTTCATTTTCTCCAGTTTTCGCTTATAAAGGAAAAACAAAACCAAGGTGAACAGAATTCCGAAATGTGCACCAAGGATAACCATGATATGAAAAGCATAAAATGAAATCGGAACGCTTGGAATAAGATCTTCAGGATTATCGTAATATCCATACCCAAAATAAGGATAATTGGCTTCGAAAACTGCAAGGCTCTCTTCTTCTAATGAAATATCACCTGATTTCTGGGCACTCTTGTAATTTTTTAATGCTTGAATGGCCAGTTTTCCCCGTCGTATTTTTTCGTAATACGACATGATCCCTTCTTCAGGGTTTCCCATCACCAGATCATTGATCCCTGGAACGAAAGCACGTGGGGATAAAAATGCCAGATAGGACAGCATGTTTGGGATTTCAATTTTATAGGCAAACTCCCTGGGATGCGGATTCTTTGGGTCCTGCGGAAGTTCCAAAATCCCAATCGCAACTAGTGGAGCGTTAGTTTGACCATCGTATAAAGCTTCCATCGCTGCAAATTTCATAGGTTGGATTTTTGCGATATGCCTTGCTGACTCATCCCCGGTTAATACAAGAAAGAAGGTTGAACATAAACCAAAAGTGGCCGCAACTACCATGCTTTTTTTTGCAAAAACTTGCTCCCTTTTTTTGAGCAAAAACCAGGCACTTACACCCAATACGAACAAAGCAGCCAACACATAACCAGAGGTTACGGTATGCAGGAATTTATTTACGGCCGTTGGAGAAAGCAATACTTCCCAAAAGTTTTCCATTTCGTTTCGGGCAGTATCCGGATTAAACCGCATCCCTACAGGGTTTTGCATCCAGGCATTGGCAACCAATATCCAAAGCGCACTTAAGTTAGCTCCAATGGCTACCAGCCAGGACGACAGCAAGTGGAATTTTTTACTCACTTTGTTCCATCCAAAAAACATTACTGCAATAAAGGTCGACTCCAGAAAAAAGGCCATGATGCCTTCAATGGCGAGGGGTGCGCCAAAAATGTCACCAACAAACCAGGAGTAATTTGACCAGTTGGTCCCAAATTCGAATTCAAGGATGATCCCGGTGGCAACGCCAATAGCAAAATTGATCCCGAATAATTTCATCCAAAATTGGGTGATTTTTTTCCATTCCTCTTTGCCGGTCCTCACATAAATCGTTTCCATGATGGCAATAATGAAGGCAAGACCTAGCGTTAATGGTACAAAAATCCAATGATACATTGCGGTTAGCGCAAACTGTGCCCTCGACCAATCGACCAAACCCAAATCAATGTTTTCCATGATAAATTATTTTGTTAGTTGTTCAATTACATAATTACTTTTCTCTTGATCAGTATCAAACTTTGAATCTAAAAAATCTTTAAAAAAAAACAATTTGAGGATAAAGAATAGCACAAATAGCTTAATCAGTATAATGATCCATAATTTTTTACCATAGGTCATTCCCCTGAAACCATCATAGTAAAATCGAAAGACCTTATTCAGGTTGGTTAGAATTATCCGATGCATGATTTGACTCTATTTTATACTGATAAATTTTTACTCATTCAAAGTTAATGAATAAAAATGAGTTGTCGAAAAACTGAATTAATTTGTAACTTGTCTGATTGAATTTAGTTAGTGATATGAATAACCTTAAACCGGCACAACTTCGACTAAAAATCCGAAATAGTGATTTTACGGGCAATACCAGTGGATATTGCAAGGGATATGTTCAGGGGAATTTGGTAATCCTGCCTGAGAAATATGCCAACGATTTTCATCAGTTCTGCCTGTATAATCCTCAACCATGTCCGCTTCTCAGCGTTTCAAAAGCAGGTGCTTATCAAATAAATGATTTGGGTGAAGATATCGATATCCGAACAGATGTACCCGAATATCATATTTTCATCAATGGGAAATTAAATGAAACTGTAAGTGATATCAAGCATTATTGGCGAGATGATTTTGTTACTTTTATTTTGGGTTGCTCTTTTTCATTTGAAGATGCTTTAATCGAAAGTGGGATCAATATTAGAAATATTGAAATGAATAAAAATGTTTCGATGTATCAAAGCAATATTAAGGCAAAGCCAAGCAAATATTTCGCTTCAAATTATGTGGTTTCCATGCGTCCGATAAAACTTGAAAATGTTGATCGGGCGATTCAAATAACCTCAAAATTTCAAAAAGCGCATGGGGCACCTTTGCATTGCGGAGATCCGAAAGCAATAGGAATAAGTGATTTATCCAAACCTGATTATGGAGATTCAGTTGAAGTTCGCGAAGGTGAAATTCCTGTTTTTTGGGCTTGTGGGGTAACGCCTCAATTGGCCATTAAAAATGCAAAATTGCCTTTTGCCATTACGCATGTGCCGGGTAAGATGTTAATTACAGATAAGCGGTATGAAGAACTTTAAGTTATGTGTTCGCGTGTTTATGTGTTTAAGTGTTAATGTGTTTACGTGTTAATGTATTTGGGTGTTATTGCAATGATGTGTTCTAGAATGATCGATAGTATTTAACATGAACTAATACAATTGAATGACTATTGTTTGTCCACTGAATGACTAAAAAATGAATTATCTTGAAAATAGGGATTTCAGCAATGAATTTGTGTTCAGCACTTCAAGAAGCAGTGGTGCCGGAGGACAAAATGTTAATAAAGTAAATACCAAAGTTGAACTCAGGTTTTCAATTCCCAAATCAATTATCCTTACTGAATCGGAAAAGCAAATCTTGCTTGATAAACTTGCACATAAACTTACTCTTGAATTTGAGCTGATTATTGTTTCGCAAGTTGAAAGAACCCAATTAGGTAATAAGAAACTTTGTATTGAAAAATTCTATAAAACCATTTCACGGGCACTCAAACCTACTAATAAAAGAATTCCATCAAAACCCACCCGGGCTTCAAAAGAAAAACGAATAGAAGGGAAAAAGATGCTGGCAAAGAAGAAGGAAATGCGAAAACCCCCTCTGGGATAATGAATATAGGTTCATATCGAAGTGTTTTCAGTCATATTTAAGGATGTTTTCATGATATCCGGAAATGGAGATGATCACTATATTCATTTCTATTCACAATGATTATGAGGCAAGATAATAAAGCTAATATAACCCTTAACGAGAATATTTGATCAATGCAGCCTATTGTATTTATGACTTAAAAGATTAATTTTATGATCAAAAAACATATGGTGATGAGAAAATGCTTAAAGATTTTGGCTTGTTTTTTAATTGGGCTCATTGATGAGAGTCCTTTGCAGGCTCAAACAGAAGCTTTTGACTCCTTGAATCGTGATTTGTATCAAACTATGGATGTTGATCAAAGAATCAGGATAATCAACCAGATGGCCTATGAATTGAGGTTGCAAGATCCCCAAAAATCATTTGAATTGTCGGACGAAGCTTTAACCTTGGCAAGGGAAAAAAATAGTAAAGAGGATATTGCCCACGCATTAAACACAAAGGGTTATTTTCTGTATAATAATTTTGAATATACTCAAGCTTTGAATTGTTATCTGGAGGCAATCAAACTTTATAATGAATTAGAAAAGGAAGAAGATATTGCCATGCTTCATTATCGTATCGGGAGCATTTATAAGACAATTGGGAATTACGAAAAAGCAACCGAGAGTTGTCTGGCAGGGCTCAAAGCTTTTGAGGCTTTGGATGACAAAGCAGGAATTGCCTTAATTTACAGAGTGATGGGCAGTATTTATAAATACAAAGGTGAATATGAAAAATCACTTTTCTACTATTTTAACGGACTAAAAATCAATGAAGAATTAGAGAATACATCAAGTATAGCTGCCTCATACAATAATATTGGCATTGTATATGCAAGGATGAAGGACAATGAATTGGCTTTAAAACATTATCAGAAAAGCCTAGCAATAAACTTGTCCTTAAAACTTGATTCAGAAGTAGCTACAAATTATGGTAATATTGGTAAGGTGTATCTTGATATGAATCAATTAGATTCTGCATTTATTTACAATGAAAAGCGATATGAAACCGCATTGCTATTAAATGATAAAAAAGGGATTGCAATAGCAATGCAGGCCTATGGAGATTTTTATTTTAAAAAAGGAGATTATCCCCTGGCAATTGAATATTATGAAAAAGCGCTTAAGCTTTCAAAAATTCTTGGAATACTTGAGACTGTAAAGAATGTTTTAAAAAGTTTAAGTGATTTATATGAAGAGAATTCCGACTATCAAAAAGCTATCTCATTCCATAAATCGTATGATAATATAAGGGATAGTATATTAAACAACGAAACTTTACTTAGGATTGAACAAATGGAAATGGAGTATGTTTTTGAAAAAGAAAGAAACACGCTTTTATTATTGGAGCAAAAAAAGAAGCTTTATAGAAGTGTCGGCTTTGCCATTCTGTTGTTCTCTATTCTTTTTCTCATATTAATTTACAAGAACCAAAGTATAAAGCTTAAGCGAAAAAATCTGGAACAGAAAAACCTCGAGTTGGATAAAAAACAATTGCAGTCAGAAGTTGATTTCAAAAATAAAGAATTAGTAAGTAAAGCCATTCACCTTGCTGAAAAAAATGAACTTATAAATGATATTAGTAATCGTTTAAGAAAGGTAATCGTGAACCCGACAGAGAGCGCAAAAGAATTAAAAGAAACCTTGAAAGATCTGAGGTTCCATTCCGATACCCATTTATGGGAAGAATTTGAGTACACCTTTTTACAAGTTCATCCGGACTATTTCAACTCATTGGGAAGGCAATTCCCTGATCTGACATCAAATGAGAAGCGTTTAAGTGCTTTTCTCAGACTAAACCTCTCAACAAAAGAAATCTCAAATATTACCCATCAATCCTTACATTCGCTCACGGTTGCCAGAACACGGCTTAGAAAAAAGCTTGGAATTGCAAATACTTCCGAAAATCTGGCCTCATTTTTAAGTAAATTCTAAAGATTATTTAAATCAGTAGGACAATAATTTTGAAAAGCAAAATTATTTGCTAAACTAATAGTATGTCGAAGGATTATTTGGATAATAACTTGCCTGACGGCAGTCAGGTTCCTCGCCACCTGCCGGCCGCAGGCGGGCTTGTGGCGAGGAAGAAATTTAGTCCCGTTAGGATACCTCATCCGCTTGTGGCGTGGAGTTTTTATTTTATTACACTTATATTGCTGTATGACAGCATGATGAAAAATGATGTATCTAAATTGTAGCTATGTGATTTTGATCAGTTATTGTTTTTGTATCTAAGCATTTCTGTACATCCTATCATTACTTTACGAAATTGGTCATAATTTGTTTAACAGGCTGTTTAATGCATTAATGCAGCACTGCTTATGAAGATCTATACCTAAACCCAAAAAGATGAAGAAAATATTACTCATCAATTTTTAATCACTAACCTAAAAAATCAAAAAGTATGAAGAAAAGATTGACTTATCAAAGCTTTTCGTTTAGAAAAGGGGCGATAAAATTATGCCATTCAGCATGGCTATTGACTTTGGCAGTCTTTCTACTGTCAATTCAGGTCTCTGCCTCATCTACAACGTATGGAGAATCTTCATTTATGGAAGATGAAAGCCTAAATCCGATGACCTCTCAACAAAAGATTGTTGTAACCGGGACCATTATTTCTGCTTTCGACAAATTAGCACTACCTGGTGCCACTATTATAGAGAAGGGTGTTCCGTTAAATGGAACGACTTCGAATATTGACGGGAAGTTTACCCTGGCAGTTTCAGGTGAAAATGCTATTCTCCGAATAACATTTATTGGGATGAAATCCTTGGAGGTACCGATAAATGCCAATGGAACTCCATTGGAAATTATGATGGAGGAAGACAATTTTAGTTTGGAAGAAGTAATCGTAACAGGCTATGGGATTATTAAAAAGGAGGCTTATGCAGGTTCAGCAAGCATCATTAAAATGGATAAACTTTCAGATGTACCTGTTTCAAGTATCGGAACCCTTCTGCAAGGATCTGCATCAGGAGTTCAGGTAACCAATTCTTCCGGCCAGCCGGGTGCGTCAACCCAAATTAGAATTCGTGGGATTGGATCATTCAATGCATCTAATGATCCATTGTATGTTATTGATGGAGTTCCTGTTATATCAGGGAATTTGTCATCCTTAGGTACACATTCTGGTTTAGATATCCTTTCAACGATTAGCTCTTCAAGCATCGAGAGTATTTCGGTAATTAAAGATGCAGCAGCAGCGTCTCTTTATGGATCAAGGGCAGCAAATGGTGTCATCATCATTACTACAAAGAAAGGTATTTCGGGAGCTGCAAAAGTCAATTTTAAATCCGAGATCGGTTTTTCTGATTTTGCAACCGATTACAGACCTTTCATGGGTGGGCAAGAACGAAGGGAAACAATTTATGAAGGCTTGGTTAATGAGGGAATTTATTATAAAGCAATGGATCAAACTGCAGCCCAGGCATATGCCGATGCCAATATTGATAGATATGCCAAGCTACCCTGGACCGGAGAATGGACCGATTGGAAAAGCATCCTTTTCAGAAAGGGCCAGTATACCAATAATGAGGTTTCGGTTAGTGGAGGTACAGATAAAATAAAATACTTCTCATCTCTGGGATATACCGATCAGGAGGGTATTTCAGTGATGGGTTATATGAAGCGAATCTCAGGTCGTTTGAATCTTAGTTTTGAAGCTTCTAAAAGGCTAAGCATTGGTACAAATTTATTGTTCTCAAGTGTTGAGCAAAGTACTAATACAGAAGGAACCACTTACATAGGGCCATTTTATTCAACATTCAATTCCGTAACTTCAAGAGATGTTCCGTTTTTAGAAGATGGGAGTTATGCTTATGAATTCCCCCGAAATGGAACAGGGCGAAATCCTAAAGCCTATGCCGATTTAAATTACCAGATTGAAAATGTAATGCGCGCATTCAATACTGTATATGCAAATTACAATATCATGCAGGGCTTGGATTTTAAATCATCACTTAGCTATGATTTTAATATGATTAAAGGAAAATACTTTACACACCCCTTATCATCGTATCCTGCTAATCTTGGTACCCTGAGTAAATCAGTTTACGACCGAAGAAGTACGGTTTGGTCCAATAGCATGCAATATGTTAAAACCATCAATAAAGATCACAATTTAGATGCTTTGGTAGCATATGAAATTACTGATTTTACCAGAGACTTTCTTTACGGATCAAAAGAAAATCTGGCAAACTGGAATATGGTAGAACTGGACAATTTCTCTGTTGTTCGAAGTGTTGACGGTTCAGCTAATGGGTATAGAATGTTATCTTATGTTTCAAGGGTCAATTATGACTATAAAGGAAGGTATTATGCCGGAGCCAGTTTCAGGCGTGATGGTAGTTCCCGTTTAGCTCCCGAAAGCCGTTGGGGTAACTTCTGGTCATTATCAGGTGCATGGAGGGTTTCCGACGAATCCTTTATGGAAGGATTAACGGATATCTTTCCGGAAGTTAAATTAAGGGCATCTTATGGTGTGAATGGTACCTTGCCATCAGGTTATTATGATTATATGGGTTTATCATCTTATGGTGCCGAATATAATGCATTACCCGGTATTGTTGAAACACAATTTTTAAACAGTAACCTTAAATGGGAAACTAATTATAATACTAATATTGGTCTCGATTTTAGCATCTATGATAAAGTAAGGGTTTCTTTTGAATACTATAACCGATTAACGAAGGACCTGTTGATGAACGAACCTGTTTCTCTTTCAACAGGATTCAGTTCCATCCTAAGCAATATTGGGGAAATGCGAAACAGAGGTTTCGAATTGGAGTTGGTTTCCACCATTATCAATAAGAAGGACCTTAACTGGACCTCTAGTTTCAATATTTCGCATAACAAAAATGAAATTTTGGTTTTAGATGGTGTACAGCAATCAATCATAAGTGGAACTCAGATCAGAATGGTTGGTAAGCCATATTATACCTTTTATTTAAGAGAATTTGCAGGGATTGACCCAACTGATGGAAGAACCATGTTTTATACCAATACCATCGATGCAAACGGAAACTATGTAAAAGAAACAACAAAAGAGTTGAATACCGTAAATGCGATTCCGCTGGAAAGTGCTGAACCAAAATTAATAGGTGGTTTCACAAATAACTTTAAATACAAATTTATTGACTTCGGGTTTACTTTTACCTATTCTCTTGGGGGGCATTCGTATGATGCAGCAGCAGGCAAATTGGATAAAGAAGGAACCACCAATGGTTTGCATGCAAATATCCCAACTTATTACAGCGACCGATGGAGAAAACCGGGTGATGAGTCTATCTATGGAATTTACATCGCAAATAATAAATGGGACATGGCAGATGGATATTCCAACTCACGTAGGATTCATAGCACCGATCATATCCGATTGAAAAATATCAGTTTGGGAATTACACTTCCAAGCAAAGTAACTGATTATTTGAAATTGGAAAAGATAAGGATTTTTGCTTCCGCATCTAATATTTGGACCTTGGCAAAATGGAAAATGTACGATCCTGAGGTTGGTAGTGACGGTGTAATGGCCTGGCAAACACCCCAGTTGAAAACTGTGACTTTTGGAATAGACGTAAACTTTTAACACCTATAAACTATGAAAAAAATATTATATATATTAATTACAGTACCTTTAATCTTCATCTCTTGTAGTAAAGATTGGGTTGATTTAAAACCAACCACACAGGTACTTTCGAACGAAGCGATAAAAAACATTCTGGATGCCGATTATGCCATCAATGGCATTTATTCAACATTTCAGAGTAATGAATATTATGGAGCCCGAATGCAATATTATGCCGATGTAACAGGTGATGATATGCAGGCAACAGGTACCAATAAAAGATCATCTGCCTATTATATGATGTATACTACTCCCGATAATGTGTATACTTCTTTATGGGCACTACCGTACCGGATAATGAGAAATGCGAATAACATACTGTCGCAAATTGATGGCTTGTCGGTAACCCCAACAGAAGCGGCCCAAAGAGATGATCTTAAAGGACAGGCTCTGGCTGTTAGGGCACTTGCTTTGTTCGATGTTACCAGGGTTTATGGTGCTACATATACAAAAGATAATGGAGCTTCTTTGGGCGCATGTATTGTTACACAACCAGTTACACCTGATTACCAACCGACCAGAAACACCGTTGCCGAATGTTATACTCAAATTATCAGTGATTTAACTACGGCTATCCCTTTATTGAAAGCGACCAAAAATGATGGGAAGATTAACAGATGGGCAGCCAAAACATTATTAAGCAGGGTTTATTTATACAAGGGAGATAATGCCAATGCGCTGACCCAGGCCGAAGAAGCAATTACAGGGGCGCAGGCGAACGGATACAGACTATGGACCAATGCTGAATATGGTTCATCTAGTGCAGCATGGAAAAGCAGGTTTACACCCGAAGTATTGTTCGAGGTAATAAACACAATAAGTGATAGAACCGGAAATGAAGGTATCGCTTATTTAATGTTTAGAGGAGGGTATAATGATATCGTTTTAACCAGTGATTTTCTGACTTTGCTTGAAGAAGATTCTCAGGATGTCAGACATTCAATTACCAAGCTGGAAACTTCAAGCAGTTCATTCAACAAAACCAGAAAAATTTATTTGCTTAAATACACGGGGCCAGATACGGATGTAAGAAACGCTAATATTCCTGTTTTACGTCTTTCTGAAGCTTATTTAAATGCTGCCGAGGCTGCTGTTAAAACCGGCAATAATGCTAAAGCAGTCACTTATCTGGATGCCATTGTAAAAAGGGCAAATCCGGCTAAAACTGTTGTCGGGACTACGGTTACACTGGAAAGGGTAATCAAGGAAAGAAGAAAAGAATTGGTTGGAGAAGGTCACCGACAATTTGATGCTTTAAGGAACAACGAAACCATTGTCAGACTTGGTGGCTGGCAAATTTCTAACCTTCCGGCTGAAGTAACTACTTATAACAGGGATTATTTTCATGCTATATTGCCAATTCCAAGATACGAGATTGACGCTAATCCCAACATTAAAAACCAACAAAATCCCGGATATTAAAATGTAAATTATTTGGAGGAAAATTAGATATAAAGAGACTGTCACCCTAAGAATAAAATTAATTCTTATGTGTCAGTCTCATATATCCTCAATTAATAGTCAAAGTTTTGGTGCTTCTAATTAGATGATTCCCAGAACGTAATTTGAAGTTTTTGGATTCTAATTTCAATAAGTTCTTATCATCTGAAATCTTACTAAATAGTAAATCTGAGATTCTGATATATTGCTCTTAGAAAGTAATGTAAAGCGCTCTTTTTGTTTAAAAATAGTTAAATAATAAATTTTGGTGAAATGATTCTTTTAATTTTTGTCAATAAAATTTCTTCAAATCTGAGGATGCTGATAGTATATTTTTGTTTGTTTATTGCAAACGTTACATTATATGGCAATATCGAAGGAATCCTTGATATGGATTTACTTTTAGAGAAAACTGAAGTTTTCAGTAGGGACACCTTACATAAAGCAGTAAAATTTGGGGATATTATGGTCGTAAAATCTTTGATTATACAGGGAATCGATCCTAATCATCCCGACAGTAATGGGTGGACTCCTTTAGATTATGCTAAAAAAAGGAACAAGGCAGATATAGAAAAATTTCTGATCGAGAATGGGGCCAAAACATTTGTAAAAGAACTTCCGGATATGTATGAAGGTCCACATGTTAGAATTATTAATTCCGGAAATATTGAAGTACTTTATCTGAAACACGATAGTTTGAATCGCAAATCTACCTTAATTCAGGAAAAACATTCATTCAGTGAATTTCCAATGAAAATTAATGGCTATTTAATTGAGCCTAAAGATTTTGATTTGCAAAATAAAACCATGATTCCAAAAAGCAGCTATTTGGATGCAAGAAAAATATTTGTCGTTGGCGATATCCATGGCGAATTCGATAGGGCTTTTAATCTTTTAAAAAACAATAAGATCATTGATAAAAATGGAAATTGGAACTGGGGCAAAGGTCATCTCGTTTTTGTGGGCGACATTTTTGATCGTGGTAATAAAGTGACAGAAACTTTATGGTTGATTTTTTCGCTCGAGAAACAAGCCGAAAAATCGGGTGGTAAAGTTCATCTACTCCTGGGTAACCATGAGCCAATGATATTTAATGATGACTTAAGATATATTACCGATGAATATTACTCGTTATGTGAAAATCTGGGACTTGACTATTCCGATCTCTTTAATAAAAACTCAGTTCTTGGACATTGGCTTCGACAAAAACCTGTTATGATAAAAATTAATCAATTTACTTTTATGCATGCAGGTGTTTCTCCCGAATTATTAGCAATGCAGTTAATCGCTGATTCAATAAATAAGTTTGTTTGGCAGTACCATAATGATATTGAAAATGAAAAAAACATAAAAACCCGACAATATTTACTTGGTAATGGAGGGGTGCTATGGTATCGGGGATTAATTCAAGATGACTCACGAAAAGACGTAATCAGTCATTTTACATTAAATCAAATATTAGCATTTTATAATACTAAGGCCTTAATTGTTGGACATACGGAAGTGGATTCGATTTCAGCGTTTTTTGATAAGAGGGTGATCGATGTAAATATCCCGAAGCGAAAGAAAGACATCAGAGAGCAAGGCCTCCTCATCAAAGGAGATAAATTATGGGTAGTTTATGATTCCCAAAAGAAGGAAAAATTTATAAATTATAAGTTATCATGTCCAAGATTTAAGTGGTAGTATTTTAAAATATTCAAAGCATATCAACATATCTATTGAAGAAATAGATAGGTTGTTATACATCCAACAATTGGTTAATAGGTTTGTAGTTCGTTTCCATGAGAGGTGATGACATTGTTCCGGTAAGCGAAACAGGGATGAATCATTGCCTCTCTATTTTTTGACTGAAGATTGCTTTTAAATCGATTTTCTAATTCAAAATTGGAATCGTTTTACGACCTTTGATTTATAATAACTGAATTATTTTGGTGTTAAAACATATAGAAATTCTTAGGATAGTATGAATAAATCGAATCTTGTTACAAAGCTAACCCATACTGTAAAATCGTTTGAATGTGGGCCCAATAGCGAATTGAGAATCAATAACCTGCTTTTGTTGTTTCAGGAAGCTGCTTATGTTAGTGCAGAAAATCTGGGTTTTGGTTATCATAGTTTACAAGAAAAGAATATGACCTGGGTTTTGGCCAGTGTAAAAATTAAGAGGATGCAATTCCCTAAATGGACAGAACCTATAAATATATCAACCTGGCCAAGCGGCCATAACAGATTGATTGGATTTCGGGAATTTTTGGTTACTGATAAGGATGATCAACATTTGATCTCTGCAACCAGCGAATGGCTAGCTATTGACTTAAATTCAAGAAAACCAATAAATATTAATGACTTTAAAATTGAGCTACCCGATCATGGTGTAAAAGCACTCGATGAAAAGTTGAGCAGATTAAACCCAAAACGATTTGGCGAGGGCCTGGAAATATTTGATGTGAATGTCCCTTTCAGTGCTATCGACGAAAACGGGCATGTAAACAATGCTGAATATGTAAAATGGTCGCTTGATGGATTAAGAATGGCAAATATAGAAATTGCAGGTATTTCCACTTTACAAATTTCTTTTATTTCTGAAGTGTTTGAAAAAGAAACCTGTAAAATCTTTTTTAAGCCAGATGAAGATGGCTCAAAACTGGTATGGGGAGTGAATGCAAAAAATAATGAGTATGTTTTTGCAATGAAAATTGAAAAAAAATAATATATAGCTTATTGGTAGGTATGACCTTTACTTTATCAAGTGATCAATCGTTAAAAAGATCATTACTGCCAACACAAAATAATTGATCCGCATAAAATAATAAAAGGGATTGAATTTTTTCTCTTTTCCCAATAATAATTTCATGAAAATTACAATCAACCAAATGCTTGCAATTAATAAACCGATGGTTACAGGCAATGATTTACTGATCCCGAAAAATGGAATCATCAAAGCTGAAATGGCTGTGGCAAATGTCCAAACAAAGGTGGTGTTTTTTAATTGTTGAGGGCTATAAATACTTGTGATTGAAGGATAACCTGCTTTTTTGTATTCTTCTCCGTATTTGAGCATGAGCAACCAAAAGTGTGGTACCTGCCATATAAAAAAGAAAAAGGCGATCATCAATGCTCTTGGATCGGTCAAACTTCCGCCACCGGCAACCCAACCAACAAGGGGGGGTAAGGAGCCAATCACAGAACCCGGAATAACGGCAAAAGCAGTTTTGCGCTTTAGAGGCGTATAAATGGCGTTGTACCAAATCATCGCTAATAATCCAAGTTGAAGGCCTAAAAAATTCGACCCGTAATAAATTAAATATGATCCGATAAATGTCATTACAAATGCAAACAAAAGTGCATGGGTTGAACTGATCCGCCCGGATGGAATGGGCCTGTTTCGCGTTCGGATCATCTTTTTATCCGCGTCAAATTCCTGATAATGATTTAGCGCTGAAGAGGCGCATGCAAGAATAAAAATCCCGATGGTCGGAACAATAAAACCAGCATCGAATTTTCCTCTGGCCAACACATAACCTGTGATGGTTGTAAGTGCAACGGCAAAGGTGATTTTAACTTTGCTGAGTTCGAGATAGATTCCTAATAATCGTTTCACTTTAGTGTTTTTAGGTATTCAATAATCTGATCCATATCTTCATCGCTTATGTTAGCTGAATAAGAAATCATCAAACCTGGGTTAAAACCTTTGGTAATATCTGCATTAGGTTCATTCAATGATCTGCGGATATAGTCACGATCAACCGTAATTTCCCGTTCAACACCATCGGTCATCACTATTTCAGTGCGTTCCCAAAGTCCCTTGAAGGTTGGGCCAATAATGGCTGAACCATCAGTTGAATGACAGCTTATGCAGGCATTTTGCTTTAAGAGTGCTAATCCGGGATGGTCGCGGCTCACGCCGAGTTCGTTGGCGTACCAATCATCATATTTATCCTGAGAATAGACTTCTAATTTTGAGAGCATGTAGGAATGACGTTCGCCACAATATTCGGCACAAAGAATGTCATAACTTCCTTCGGTTTGAGGAATGAACCACATATAGTTCTCTTTTCCGGGAACCACATCTTCTTTGATCCTAAATGCAGGAATATATAAACTGTGCAACACATCTTTTGAAATGAGTTCAAGTTTTACCGGTTTGTTTAGTGGGACAATTAAATTTTCTGAACGAGAACCATTCTCATATTCGAACGACCATGCCCACATTTGACCATGAGCCTTTACTACCATTGCATCTTTTGGTACGTTACGCATGGGTGTAAATCCGGCCCAACCATAATAAAACATAACAACGACCAGTATGGTGGGGATTACGGTCCATAAGATTTCAAGTTTACTGTTATCCTCAATATTGGTAGCTATCGGATTTCTTTTGCGACTGTAGCGAATCACAAAATAAATCATCACCACAGTAATACCAACCAGAAAAAAGATTGAAATTCCAAGTATAACTACTAGCGAGTCGTCAACTCCTTTTACAAAATTTGATGCTTCTGAAAACATATATTTCTATACTTTAATTCTTTAAATTGCTTATTAGGTTCTTTATCTCGATAAATAATCAAGTACGGTTAAAAGCATAAAACTGCTGAATAATAGTGTAATAATTAATAGCATTATCCGGTATATTTTAGGCTCAAATTTTAAGTGCATGTAATAGTAGGCTACCAGAATTGCCTTGGTAGTCGCAATAACCAGAGCTGTAACAACCGTCAATGTTATCAAGCTTGCATTAACTACGGAAACGGCAACGGTAAGTGCAGTAAGTAACATCAATCCCAACCAGGTGCCAAAATTTTCCTTATAACTTACAATATGCTGTTTTTCTTTTGTATGATCTTCCATAACGTTAATTTATCAGATAAAATAAGGGGAATAAATAAATCCAGATTAAATCAACCAGATGCCAGTACAATCCACTGTTTTCAAGCAAGGATATACGGTTGGCAGTGACTTTTTCTTCCTGGATGCCTTTAATAACAAAACCGATAAAAATGGCACCAACGATGATATGCAAGGCATGTAGTCCTGTCATAAAATAGTATAGGAAAAAGTATAATTTTTGACCAGTTTCCAATCCATTGTAATGTTCCATGCCTGGAAAAATGCCATGTTCGATTTTTATACTCCATTCAAAATATTTGTTAATTAAAAACGCAATTGCAAAGAGCAGGGTGATCCACAGAAGGTTAATGGCAAATTTTTCTTTCCCTTTTTGTAGGGCAGTTATGGCCATTGCTACCGTCATACTGGAAGTGATCAATATGATGGTATTGATGGTTCCCATAGTGATGTTCAACTCATAGGAAGCACGTAAGAAGGCATCAGCATTTATGGTTCGATAAACGAAGTAAACGATGAAGAGTCCACCGAAGAGCAGAATTTCTGTAAAAAGGAATAACCACATTCCAAGCTTGGAAGATTCGGGGTCGTAATTATGTCCTGAGTTTGGAAGAACAAAATGCGCCATAAGTATTTTTAGTTTTTGTAGTTATAAGGACCGCCTTCATTCAATTCTGGCTGTTTGTCAAAATTCTCGAGTGGGGGAGGTGACTTTGTTTGCCACTCCAAACTAATCGATCCCCAAGGATTGCGCCCTGCAGGAGCCCCATTTCTCATCCCATTTACTAAATTCAGAAGCATGGTGATCAACCCTATGGCCAAAATCCATGAGCCAACCGTAGATATGACGTTTAAATCTGTAAACTGAGGTAAGTAGTCGTAATATCTTCTGGGCATTCCCATCAAACCAAGGATTAACATTGGGAAATACAGCATGTTAAAACCTAAAACCAATAGGGCAAATGCAATTTTGGCAATTTTAATATTGTACATTCTTCCCCAAATTTTAGGAAACCAATAATGCATACCCCCAAACATGGCAAAACCTGTTCCACCAAACATGACGTAATGGAAATGTCCGACTACAAAATACGTATCGTGTAAATGAATATCAGCGGCAAGAGCGGCAAGTACAAGTCCTGTTAAGCCACCTATCATAAATTGAAAGATAAATGCCATGGCATAAAGCATGGGTGGTTGTAAGTCGATAGAACCTTTATACATGGTAGCTACCCAGTTGAATACTTTTATGGCAGTTGGAATTGCGACCATGAATGTGAGCACTGAAAATATGATTCTTGCCGGTCCGCTCATCCCGGAAGTAAACATGTGATGCCCCCACACAAAATAACCCACAAAAGCTATGGCCATACTTGAATAGGCAATGGCTTTATAACCAAAAATGGTTCGTCTGGCAAAAGTGGGTATGATTTCAGAAATAATCCCCATGGCAGGTAGTGCCATGATGTATACTGCCGGATGTGAGTAAATCCAGAATAAATGCTGATAAAGGATGGGATCACCACCGATAGCAGGATCAAATAAACCAACACCGAATGTCCTCTCTGCAACAATCATGAGTAAGGTAATCCCAATGATTGGGGTTGCAAGTAATTGTATCCATGATGTAGCATAAAGCGACCAGGCAAAAAGTGGCATTTGAAGCCAACCCATACCGGGTGCTCTAAGGCGGTGTATCGTGACAATGAAGTTTAGGCCCGTTAAAATTGAGGAGAACCCCAAAATAAACGCGGCCATTACCGACATGGTGACATTGGTACTTGTTTGAACACTATAAGGGGCATAAAAAGTCCAACCTGTATCAGCAGGACCATCTCCAAATACAAGTGTTGAGAGTGCGAAAAGTGCTCCTATCACATAAAGCCACCATGACATTAAATTTAGTTTTGGAAGTGCAACATCATCGGTACCCAACATAATAGGCAGGAAAAAATTCCCAAAAATAGCAGGGATGCTGGGGATGATAAATAAAAAGATCATGATGACCCCATGCAATGTAAAGGTTTGATTGTAGGTTTTTGCCTTCATGATGGTTTCACCGGGTGCGATGAGTTCTAATCGCATTAAAAGTCCGAGTACAACTCCAACAAGAAAGAACAAAATGACAGCATACAGATACATTAATCCAATTCGTTTATGGTCAAGCGAGAATAGCCAAGAAGTAAGTCCTTTTTTTACCTGAAAAAAATTCAGATCGGTTGATAGTGTTTCTGACATTTAAATTAAGCGTTTAGGGTTCTGTTTTTTTTATTTCGAATAACCAAAGTTCCAAATAGAGCCATGGCAAGAAGAAGAATAATACTCCCGGAAATTTTAGTTACGTTAAAAACATATTTTTTGCCTTCTGCATCATAACTAAAACAAAACTGTAGGACTTTGTTTATTGTAGGTCCGGATTTTCCTTGCTGTGCCTCAACTATCGCCATTTTTAAATCAAAGGGCAGAAAGTAAGTCCCGTGCAAGTATCGGGTGATTTTTCCTGCAGGACTCACTACCATGATTGCTGCCGGATGAATATATTCTTCACCTTCCTTTTTTACCTTGTAACCAAAGCTGTTTAAAAGCTGATCTATATTTTCATGATCGGCAGTAAAATACTTCCATCCGTTTTTTACATCTTTATTCGGCACGAGTTCTGAATATGAAGCTTTTTTCCCGACTGCTAATTCAGTTCCTTCGCTTGGGTCGAAACTGATGGTCAATACCTGATATTCGCTTCCTAAATCCAGGCTCGTTCGGCTAATCACCTGTGATATCCCTTCTAATAAAGGACTGCATAAGCCCGGACATTCATAATAAACAAATGATATAACTGTAGGTTTATCAATGATATTTTGCAAAAGAACGGTATTTCCGCTTTCGTCAATTATTGAGATATTGGGTGGTAAAAAATCGTTTAGTTTTTCATATAATCCCAGTTCCTCGCCATATAACTTTGAAAACGATAGGAAAAGTAGGATAAAAGTCAATATTCTTAATGATTTTTTGATTTTCATAAATGAAGTAATTAGGATAAGTAACTGTTTGTCAAAAAATAATGCTGCTAATTTAGAATAATTATAAATAAAAAACAAAAAATGTTCATTATTAATGATAAAATTTATGATTGCCGAGCACGCAATAATGAATTATGAAATAGAAGACAATTTGTTAAAATGTACGGGATTTAAAGATATTAATAAGTATTTATACTGCAGATTTGCAGAATTATAGGTATTGTATTGCCATCGGATGTTGGTTGAGTTCAATAATGAAATTTCATATAACCAGTGACAATTTATTTGTCATTTCCTTTTTACTAGAATAATACCGTATTCTTTCTCAATAAATTGAAAGTATTGATAGAGTTTAAAATTTAAATCGATCCCATAATCAATATTGGGTTGGTAATCGATCTGGGTCTCATAAAAATCCCCATATTTTAGTGGATTGAGTGCTCGTGCATTCCACTCTGAAACATAAAGCACATTCCAGTTTTTATAATATTCGTTCCCATAAAATTCTTTCGAATAGGGTAACGTTGCCAGAAATGTTTCAAATCCGGGTTCAAATACAAGTAAATCGTATTCAACACTATCAATCTCCTGTTTGGTTTCCAACTGCAGCTTTTTATGTTTTTCTTTGTTTTGCGGATCGGGATTCATCATGAATATGATTGAAAAGCCCAATATGTATGTAATTGTTTTCATCTGTTAATAATTTAAATTAAACTTGCCTGCTGCAAGCAAGTTGGTCGGATGCCTGCCTGTCGGCAGACAGGGAACTCACAGCTGAGATTTTCATCCTTGTTTGTGCTAATCGAACATGCTCGTTTCATAGCCAAATAATTATAATTATACTCTTATATACAAATAACATTCTCTTTTTCAAGGTATAAAGTTACGAATTAGGTGTGGCATATGTCAATGATTAAAAAGAGATAAATTAAATGATAGAAGATTTTGACTTAATGACAAAAAAAAGCCCCTCCACATGTAGCGAAAGGGCTTTCTAAAACTTAACTTATTATTAATTAGGATTGTAAATATAATTGCTATTCCTGTATCCTGAGTTATTTAAGTACCAATCATCATACAAGGCTCCACTACTTTCTGCCCATTCGGCAAATTTCAAGTAGGCTAGTACGATTTCACGCTTTTCATAAGGATATTCGAACACTTCGGGGATATTTATTGCCCAAGGTAAATTATTTTCTGATTTGTAATAGCGATTTGTTGCAACATCGCTATCATCATTAAAGGTACTAAAAAATGCATTGTTAGCAAGTGAAGTAGGAGGATAGTCGGGTAAATGAACTTCTCTTCCACGAACTTTATTAACTACAATAAACGGATTGAAATTACCAATATTTAAATTATTATAACTTACGGCACCTCCACTTGCAAATGAACCATTTGCAAAGAAAACCATATTAACAACAATGGTATCCGGAGTCACATATGGTGCATTTTCAACCGTGTTCACTCCAATTCCTGAACCGGGGTGAGTCATTATTCTATATGAATCGTCATAAACTATAACCGTAGCCTTACTTTGATTCTGTTCAAGCCCATTTGACGCTAAAGAGAAGATTCCACCTGAAGCGATGTCTTGACCTGTTACACTTATTATTTGATTGTTGTTAACATTAGGTAGTTGAAATCCAAAAGCATTATGAAAGGATGCTCCGAATGCATGAACAATGAATGTTGAAGCAATATTTAATACCCGATCCTGATTATCTTTTGTTACCACAAAATTATAGGAGATAACGAGGTCGTTAAAATCATAATCACCTTTTGATGGCCAAAGATCTTCATATGCAAGTGTCCCTTTAGAGGTTGTAGTTGTATTATTGTTTCCCGGATCATCACCCGGATCATCACCCGGATCAACCGGCTCTATTTCTCCACAAAGCGATAAGTTGTTTTTGTTGTATCCTTTAACAATTTTGAAAGATCCATAAGTATCTCCAATTGCAATATCAACAGAGCAACTGGTATGGATTGATGTATTTTCACTTTCATTTACATAAATGAAAAGTGAATTATTTAACCTACCATCATTGCCGTCCCCGGTAAAGGTAAATTCTTCGTTTGGATCAACTATACCACTAAATGAGGTGACCCATTGTGAACCTTGTTTTGATATTACTTTTATATTTGCTGTTGTGCTGCCGGTGTATCTTAAAGTTAATGATACCAATCCACCCTCGCATCCACATTCGTTTGGTGCATCACATAATGGAATTTGATTATCGCTGGTTCCTGAAATAATGCTAAAAACATCAAAATTATCACCTACATAAAGATTATACTTACAATCTACCTGCATGGACGATTTCTTAGTTCCATTTACATAAAAATAGATTATCTTATCCATTTTACCGGTACTCTTTGATCCTGTAAAACTAAATGTTCCGCCAGGTTGCACAGTATTTTCGAATATAACAACACTGTTTTTATTTTCTACAACTTTAATCGTGGCTGAAGAACTGCCGTTATATTTCATGGTTAAGGTTTGTAAGCCCCCTTCGCATCCACAATTAACCGCATTTGTGCTTTTTAAATCAAGATTGTAATCATATGATAAAACATTGCTGAACCCAAGTAATATAGGTACATATCTGTTGTTGTACCCATAATAAATGACAGCAGTACTTAAATATGAAGGAGTTGTAATAGTAGTACTAACCGTATTTGTTGTAGCGTTACCATAGCCAATATATAATAGTTGCTCCAAATTTTCGGTGTATATTCTTACTACTTCTGATGGGTTATTCACAGGAAGCGTAAGAGAAATGGTAACTGTTTTTGTAGTCTTCCAATCAAAGTTTTTGGCTACCACTAGGTTTTCCATTAATTTTGAATCAGTTTGACTTTCATCCGAATCAGGCCACTTTCTGCAAGACCCAAGTGTGAACATGATGATGATCACAATTCCCAGTAAATACCTTAAACTTTTCATAGCAATAATTTTATAGTTTCAGTAATATAGTCAATCAGTATGCCAATAATTAAATATGTTTATAACTGATACATATTTAAGTGATTATGATTTTTTTATTGAGATAATACAGAATGGTTTATATCCAAATATGATTTTTTATTCTCAAAATGGGAATTACATAATCATATCACCCAAAAGCAAAATTAATGAATTAAAAACCTAATGCTATAGGTATTTCGCCTAAGATATCAGAAGTGGAATGTTAATTAGTTATTAGCGGGGATTGATTACAATATTTTTTACATCATCAAGAGTAACTGTGCCACCTTTATTTCCCCATGCATTGAGCACGTAGTTTATTACTGCAACAGCATCTTCTTTGGTATTAACCTGAGGTGTCATGGGAGCATTGTAGGTTACACCATTTACAACCATCGGGATATGAGAGCCATTCAGTGTTTGAGTAACAGCACGTACTTTGTCTTTAAAAAGATAATCTGAATTTTTTAAAGGAGGAAAAGCTCCGGTTATGCCTTCGCCATTGGCCATATGGCAAATGATACATTTTTCTTTATAAATTTTTGCCCCTTTTGGGTATTTTGCATCGGCCGGATCAGCAGCCTGTTGAGGGCCCATTGTCATTTCTGAGTCTGAATTCAATGTGTTTGAAATCCTCCCGAATGAATTTAGTGTGATAAATCCAATTGCTATTAATATTATGATTATGATATTTTTAGTTTTCATCTGTTTATGTTTTATGTTTGAATTATAATGTAAAATTAATATAAAGTATTTTGACTAATGCATCATTTTCATTTCGGTATTATTTGTCTTGTTAAGTTTTGGGCTGATGTATTTTATGCCCAGGTTCATTCCCCTAAGAATAAATAATATTCCAATGATCACAATAAATACCGGGATAAATTTTCTTATTCTGTTTCTGAAGCGTGTACTGATTATATTCCCAATTAATGAAACACTTAACATCACCGGAAGGGTTCCTAACCCGAAGATAACCATGTACATAGCCCCATTTAATACCTCGCCGGTCGCAACTGCACCTGCTATGGCCATATAAACCAGACCACAAGGAAGAAATCCGTTCAATAATCCTATTAAAAAGAGCGAATTATAAGAATGGTTTTTAAAAAGATCACTGAATGCCTTTTTCAATCCGCTCACTAATTTGTTTATCAGTCCATCCAATTGTGCCCTGTTTCTGAGAACTACTGGGAATAGGACCGAGATGATCATGATGGCTCCCATTACGATTGATACCCATTGCTGTAATCCTGCCAATTTAAATCCTTTGCCAAGTAAACCAAAGAAAACCCCCATCAAGCCATAGGTAAATGCCCGGCCGATATTATAAATAAATGCACCTAAAATTTTAGATATCCAATTTGAATGTGTCAAGGGAAGGGCAATGGCTATGGGGCCGCACATTCCGATACAATGAAAACTCCCTATCAAACCTAAAGTTAATGCTGCTAATAATTCCATATCATAAGATTATTGTTAATTCCTGATAAAATGATTCGCTTTGATAGGTCCAGTCAACTTTTACAATATACTTGCCCTTAAGTAATTTGTCAGCTTTAATGGTTTGTGAGTTAAGTGAGTCGAGAATTATTTTGAATGTCATGTCCGAACGCGCATCAGATGGCCGGTAAATATATATTTCTCCTTCAATATCATTCTGTTTTTGACTTGAAGGAAAACTAAACCATAATTCTTTGTTGTTTTGAATCAAGCGAATTTCCTCGCCCAGTTTTTGTAAATTTTTGCGCTTTTCAATTTGTTTTTCGTAAGTCAGTTCTTTTGGATAATAATCATCTTCAACCAGATCATTATTTTGCATGAATGCAAAATATACAAACGAAAAAATGGCAATAAAAAATAGTACTAAAAATATAAAAATCCCTGTTCCCCAATTAAACCTTTTTTGCATGTTTTTATTTGTTTGGTCCGATAAAGGTTGTTTTTATTTGCTCGATCATTTGGCCATTGCCAAATATTCCAATCTCAATATCTGTTTCCTGATTATCAATTTCATTGCTTTTGAAATTGATGAAAAAAACAGATTCTCCAATAGTTTGCGCTTTTACTTTTGTAAAATCCCCAATCATTGTAATTTCTCCGTTGTGCGACAATAACCTAATTTCGATGGGCACATCAACATTGGTTTTGTTGACCATTTTAATATTATAAAGATTACTGATCCTGCCATCGGGTTGTTCCTGATACAGCATACCCGGGGCACGTAAAATAATCGTTTCAACACTTGTACGTGTATTGAACAAATATACAATCAGTGCCAAAAGGATCACCAAGACTGCAGAATATGCGATTGAACGCGCATTTGGCTTCCATTTCTGTGATTCGGCAATCATTTTTTCCGAAGCATATCGGATCAAGCCACGTGGTTGTTCTACTGCATCCATCATGCTATTGCATGCATCAATGCAGGCCGTGCAGTTGATACACTCCAATTGGGTCCCATTTCTGATGTCGATTCCGGTTGGGCAAACCTGAACACATTGCTTACAATTAATGCAATCGCCCTTGTCATTCTTCTTGCGATCTTCTCCTTTGAAAAAGGTACCTTTGGGTTCGCCCCGCTTATAATCATAGGCTACTACAATTGAATTTTTATCGAGCAATACACCTTGAAGTCTGCCGTAAGGACAAACAACTGTACAGACTTGTTCGCGGAAATGCGCAAAAATGAAATAAAAAACCCCTGAGAATATTAGCATAGCTGCCAGTCCATTCAGGTGCTCCAAAGGATTTCCGAGTATGATTAATTTTAAATTCTCGATGCCAATAATATAGGCCAAAAAAGTATTTCCAATTATAAATGAAATCAGGTAAAAAATTAAATGTTTTGTAGTTTTCCTCCAAATTCTATTAAAACCCCAAGCCTGTTCACTTAATATTTTCTGATTTCTTGTATTCCCTTCAATCAGGTATTCTATTTTTCGAAACACAAATTCCATAAAAATAGTTTGCGGACAGGTCCATCCGCACCAAACCCTACCATAAGTGGTTGTAAATAATATAATGAAAACAAAAAGAGAAAGCATAGCCAGAAAAAAGAGATGAAAGTCCTGGGGCCAAAATTGCATCCCTAAAATGATAATTTTCCGTTCAATAAAATTTAGTAAGAGAACAGGATTTCCATTAATCTTTAAAAATGGTCCTGCAAATAAGAATATTAATAAAACCACCTCAACAATCGTACGGTAACTGGTAAGTTTTCCCTTTGGGTTTTTTGCATAAACCCACAGCCGTTTTCCTTTATTGTCGATGGTTGCGAGGTGGTCCCTAAAGGAGGGTTCATCTGGTTTATCGCGTTTAAATTGTACCATGACCAATTTGATTAACGTACATATTTTTCGCCTTGTGCTGCTTTTTGATTTGGAGGATTTGTTCCTTCAAGATTATAGATAAAACTAGCAACTTGCTGGATTTGAACCGGTGTTAATTGATCTTTCCATGAAATCATTCCCATAGATGGGTTTCCAATTTTAATGATTTTAAAAATATCCCCAATGCTCCCACCATGTATCCAATATTCGTCTGTTAGATTTGGGCCAACCAAACCTTCACCATTTGAGAGATGGCACACCAAACATAGTTTGTCGTAAATAACTTTCCCTTCTGCTAAACCGGCTTCATCGGTCAGCACTTCTACGTTGGTTTCATCGAGTACCTTAGTTCTTCGGCTATCCATGATTCTTGCTGCTTCACTCATTTCGTTTTCATATTCTTCCGCCTGCGAAATACCGGTGTACATCACCTCGTAACGAACATAGTAAATGGCCGCAAATACAATGGTTAGATAAAAAAGCCAAAGCCACCATTTTGGCATTGGGTTGTTCAACTCTTGGATGCCATCATAATCGTGACCTGATAAAAGTTCATCACCGGTTAGTTCATCTTTTTCGAGTTCGTGTTCATTATTGGTTGTCATCTGTTAAAATTTTAGATAAAAAATTCAAGTATCAACCTGCATGCAGCAGGCAGGGACACAAGAAAGGTTTTATTCGTTGTTTTTCTTCTTATTCATTCAATACAATAGTCAAATATGTATCCTTAGCAAATTTTCTAATGAGCATCTTCATTCCCATCCCTAATCATGCCATCATCAAAAGGAATTTGATTCATATCCTGAATATCTTCTTTGCTGATTTTTAATGCCCAAATAGTAATAGTAATAAACATACTTAAGAAAATGATCAAGGTGATAATCGGATAAATTGCGATTCCATCAATTGATTGTAAATAATGACTTACGATTTTCATAATTCTTATTTTTTACTGATATCTGTTCCTAAACGATGAAGGTAAGCTATCAAAGCAATGATTTCTTTGTTGTTTTGAGTTTCAACTCCACCGTTTCTTAGATTTTCGACAATCGCATCGGCCTGTTTTAAAAGTTCGTCTTTTGCAATGTCGGCATACCCTTCAGTATAAGGTACCCCAAGTTTTTGCATTACTCTTATCTTTTTATCGATGACCGATAAATCCAAATCATTTGTCAGGAGCCATGGATATGCGGGCATGATCGATTGTGGACTCACAAGCTGTGGATCTTTCATGTGGTTATAATGCCATGATGCAGGTTTATACATTTTACCGGTAACCACACCTTCGCGAGCCAAATCAGGTCCTGTTCGTTTCGAGCCCCATTGAAATGGGCGATCATAAACAAATTCACCAGCCTTGGAGTATTCGCCATAACGCTCTGTTTCCGACCTAAACGGTCGAACCATTTGTGAATGGCAGGTATAACAACCCTCGCGAACATAAATATCACGTCCTTCTAATTCAAGCGGAGTATAAGGCTGTACACTTGAAATGGTTGGGATATTGGACTTAATTAAATAAGTTGGTACCACTTCAATAACGCCACCAATCAGAATTGCCAATAAAGCCAGAAGCATAAATTGAATTGGTCTTCTTTCCAACCATCGATGAAAACCTTCACCTTGCTGGCGTCTGAGGCCTATCTTTTCACGAGCGGGAGCTTCAGCAGCTTCCTCTTTAACAAAATTCCCCGAATTTACAGTCCTAAATATGTTATATACAAAGAGAAAAGCTCCTGAAATATATAGGGTACCTCCCAAAATTCGGGCATGGTACATTGGTATAATTTGGGTTACCGTTTCAAGGAAATTAGGATATTTCAGGAACCCATCAGCTGTAAATTCTTTCCACATTAAAGCTTGTGTTACTGCACCCCAATATAGTGGAATGGCATAAAATAAAATCCCTAATGTGCCAAGCCAGAAGTGAGTATTGGCCAATTTTTTCGAGTAGAGTTTCGTGTCGAAAATGCGTGGGATCAGCCAGTAAATAATCCCGAAAGTCATAAATCCATTCCAGCCTAAGGCAGCAATATGAACATGTGCGATGGTCCAGTCGGTAAAGTGTGTAATAGCGTTTACGGATTTTAACGACATCATAGGACCTTCAAAAGTTGATAAACCGTAAGCTGTTACGGCAACTACCAAAAATTTCAATATTGGGTCTTCACGAACACGATCCCAGGCACCGCGCAATGTAAGTAAGCCATTGAGCATTCCGCCCCACGATGGTGCGATCAGCATAATTGAAAAAACAACCCCAAGTGCTTGCGTCCAATCTGGCAAGGATGAATATAAAAGGTGATGTGGGCCGGCCCAGATATATAAGAAAATCAAGGCCCAGAAATGGATAATTGAAAGTTTATAAGAATAAATGGGGCGATTGGCAGCCTTTGGTAAAAAATAATACATCAACCCCAAATATGGGGTTGTCAGGAAAAACGCAACTGCATTATGTCCGTACCACCATTGTACGAGCGCATCCTGAACCCCGGCATACAATGAATAGCTTTTCCAAAAAGTAACAGGAATTGCAAAAGAGTTAACAATATGCAGGACCGCCACTGTAACAAAAGTGGCAATGTAAAACCAAATGGCAACATAAATATGTCCCGTTCTTCTCTTGATAATGGTACCCATCATGTTCCAACCAAAAACAACCCAGATAATTGCGATGGCTATATCCAAGGGCCATTCCAATTCAGCATATTCCTTACTTGTTGTGAACCCTAAAACCAGTGTAGTTGCTGCTGCTAGTATAATAAGTTGCCATCCCCAGAAGTGAATGTAACTAAGCATATCACTATACATCCGCGCTTTGGTAAGGCGCTGAAGGGAATAATAAATCCCCATAAAAATTCCATTGCCTACAAATGCAAATATTACCGCGTTGGTATGCACGGGTCTGATCCTTCCGAAAGTGGTGTAAGCAAGATCAAATGAGAGGGCCGGCCATACCATTTGCAATGCTGCCAATAATCCTACAAGCATTCCGATAATACCCCACAAGATGGTGGCATAAGCAAAATACTTTACAATCCGGTTGTCGTAATAGAATTTTTCAATTTCCATGTTCTGTATTTTTAGTTTTATGATCGGGTGTTTCTTTTGTTTCTTCCACTGGCTCTTCTTGTTTTTTAGGCTTGTCGTCAAATAAAATTCGAATGGATGGGGTATAATCATCTTCGTATTGGCCACTTTTAACCGACCATATAAACGCGATTAAAAATCCTGCGGCTACCAACAGACTGAAACCAATTAATACAAATAATGCACTCATCTTATTAAACAAAAATATCAAGCTTTTTAACGATATCAAAAAAGTAATCAAGTAAATGTTTACCAAAATAATAATTTAGAGTTATTCCAGATAAGAATTGTTTGGAAGTGATTGGAATAGTGCACTTAATTGCTTTTTTACATCTCACAATCATAAAGATAATCAATAATTAAATCAAGCCATAAATTTGATTAGATAATTCAGCGTTATTGAGGTGTGCGAAATTTTAGTCGAATATAATTTTTCTTGATCCGGCGAGGGTTCTTATTCTCAGTGTTATGAAAGCAACTACGGTCACAGAGCTAAGAGGCATTAAGATGGCAGAAAGAATAGGAGTTAATAAACCCTCAGCTGCAAAGGAAATCCCAAAAATATTGTAGAGAAAGGAAATTAAAAAACTCCATTTGATTATATTCATGGCGGTTTTTGAAAATGCAATAAATTTGAATAATTCAGAAAATTTATTTGCTTCCAAAATGGCATCACAGGCAGGGGAGAAGTGATAAATATTATCGGCAATAGAAATGCCCACATGACTTTCATTCAATGCACCGGCATCATTTAATCCATCCCCGATCATCAAAATATGTTTTCCTTTGGATTTGAGAAGTTTTACATAGTTGAGCTTGTCAGTTGGGGATTGGTTAAAATGCATACTGTTTTCGTCTTCAAAAAGATGCAGCAATTTTTCTCTTTCTGCATCGTTATCGCCCGAAAGCAGGTGCAATTGATGATTGGGTTTTAGTTGCCGGATCACTTCTTCAAGGCCATTCCTGTATTTATTGTTTATTTGAAAGAATCCTTTCTGGATTCCATCAATCGATACATAAACCCTGCTAGAATAAGTCGATTGATTTTTGGTTTTTCCCGTTACAAATTTTTCTGAACCAATCTTAATTTCCTGGTGATTAATTATGGCACTGATTCCTTCGGAAGGAATTTCATCAAAACTTATAATTTCTTCTAAAAGCGGATGGCTTAGACTTTTGTAAATAGCCAAACTCATTGGATGCGAGGATTGACGAACGGCAGATTTAACAAGTGAATATTCGTTATCTTTAAGCTCTAACTGATCAGCATTAACCATAAATTCATCATTCCGGGTTAAGGTCCCGGTCTTATCAAAAACGATGGTGTCAATACGCGTAAGTTGTTCAACAATATCCGTTTTTTTGAGATAAAAACCTGCACGACCGAAGATGCGCATGGTACTTCCGAAGGCAAAAGGCAACGTGAGCGCCAATGCACAGGGACATGCCACAATCAATACAGAAGTAAAAGCGTTCATTGCAATATTTTGATCAATAATGAGCCAGTAAATCCCACTCATGAGGGCGATCAAAATGATGGCCAGAGTGAAGTAACGACTGACATTATCTATGATAGAATTTAGTTTCGATCCTTCCTTTTCAAGGCCGATTTCCTGATTCCATAATTCAGTCAGGTAGCTTTGCGATATTTCTTTTTCGACCATTAATTCAATGGCTTCTCCGACCTGTCGTCCACCTGCATAAATCAAACTTTTTAAACTTTTCGAAACGGGATTTGATTCTCCGCTTACAAAGCTGTAATCGATATTGGCTTTGCCTTTTAGTAAAATGGAATCGGCCGGAATGATTTCACGGTTTCGGACGATCAATCGTTGACCGATTTTGAGTTCTTTTAACGGAACGGCTCTCTCCTGTTCATTCTTATCAATAACTGTAACAGCGACAGGGAAATATGATTTATAATTTCTCTCAAAAGATAAGGCCTGATAAGTTTTATTCTGATACCATTTTCCGATAAGCAGAAAAAACACCAGACCCGAAAGAGAGTCAAGATATCCGACATCAAGTTGAAAAATTATTTCATAAGCACTGCGCAGAAATAAAACAGAAATTCCCAAAGCGATTGGAATATCAATATTGATAATCTTCTTTTTAAGACTTTTAAAAGAGGATACATAATAATCGGTGGCAGCGTAAAATACCACCGGCAAAGAAAGAATGAGCATTAACCAGGCGAATGAATTACGATATGATTGCTCAAGCGTATCGTTAAAATTTACGTACTCCGGAAAACTGAGCAACATAATATTCCCAAAGGCAAAACCGGCGACACCAAGTTTGTAGTATATTTTCCTGTCCGCTGTTTTTTCGTTTTTTTTCTGAAGATCATTCAGTGTAATTCTGGGCTCATAATTTATCGAGGCCATTAATTCGACAAGTTGACGAAGGCTAATTACCGTATCACGGAATGTGATTCGAGCTTCTTTCTTAACAAAATTGACCGAAGATAATATCACTCCGGCATTCAAGCGATTCAGATTTTCGAGTAACCAGATACAGGAACTGCAATGAATTGAGGGGATGAAAAAAGTGACTTTACTTACTCCCGAATCTGAAAAATCGAGTAATTCTTTTTTGATATCATCCAAGTCGAGGTAAGCAAATTTATTGCCCAATTCAGGATTTATATTTTTGGTCCCTGGTTTATCTTCGATAGCATAATACTCACAGGCATCGCTATCCTTCAAGATTTCATATACTGATTTACACCCATTACAACAGAAGGGTTTATCCTCGTATATGATGGGATGCGATCCGCAATCATCTCCGCAATGGAAACATGTGAAATTCTCTGATTTAGCCAATTTACTGCCTGATTTGAATTAGATTCAAAGTTAGCTATAAATTTCGGTTTGAGTTTTTGAAAAAAGGTTGCATTAACTACAACGGCAACTTCCAATCCCTTTTCCCTGATCTTCCGGAGCGTTTCCACAAGTAGGACAACTATTGTCTTCGGCATGTGCGTGTTCATGTTCGTGAGTTCCACAACCACATCCACCTCCTGAATTATTCTTCTTTTCACCGCTTCCACATCCACAACTGCTTCCGCAGCCACAGCTATGATTTAATGAATCAAGTTCCTCCTGATTAGCTTCCCTGACTTCAATTACTTCACCTTTAAAATGGAGTATTTTACCTGCTAAAGGATGATTAAAATCCATGATAATATTTTCTGCATTGGTATCGACAACAACTCCAACATGCCTGTTACCGTGATTGTCGGCCATTGGAATTTCGTTTCCAATCACGAGCACACTTTCGTCAATTACACCATTCACTTCAAAAGTATCTTTTGGAATGTCGATTACCGCATAAACGTCACGTGGTCCATATGCCTGCTCAGGCTCCAGTTTAAAGTCAAATGATTCGCCGGCTATTAGCCCCATCATTGCATTTTCGAAACCTTCGAGCAATACACCCGCTCCAAAAATAAAAGCGCGTGGATGTTCACTTCTGATGAGTTCAATAATTTTTCGACCACCGTCAGTGGTCATGGTATATGCTAGTACAGCTACTTTATTTTCAGCTATTTTCATTATTTCAGGTTTAGTATTCTTTATTTTCAAGTAGATAAATCCGTTACAAAAATAGTATAAAAATTACACTATTATAATTTAGACCTAATAAAAATAAAATTAATCAACATAAAAAAACCGAAGTCTGAATTAGGCTTCGGTTTTAAATGAGATTTTTATTATTTTACCCCTCTGTCAGTCATTCGACTGACATCCCTGTCAGCGGCAAGGCAGGTCCCTTATTCAGGGGAGACTACAAGGAATTTGATTTAAAATTATTCAGATTTTATTTTAACGTTTTGTTTATTTTCCTTGATATAGGCCCAGATTGAAACAGCAAATATGACTGCAATGGTATAATAAACAAATACAGGAACCGGAACAGGATCGCCTTTAGCATAAGAGTGCATACCGGACAGGTAATAATTTACACCAAAATAAGTCATAAGTACAGAACTAAAACTAATCAATGCTCCAAAATTAAAAGCATAAGTTCCTTTTAAACCCGGAGTTAAACGCATATGAACTATAAATGCATAAACCACTACAGTCACCAAGGCCCAGGTTTCTTTTGGATCCCAGCCCCAATATCTTCCCCACGATTCGTTTGCCCATACGGCACCAAGAAAAGTTCCAATGGTAAGTAAGAATCCTCCGATGATCAGGTTCATTTCATTGATATTGGTCAGTTCTTTTATTGTGGCATTGATCCGATCTTTGTTTTTTGGATTTTTAAGAATCATCATCACAAGATTTAAAAACCCAAGTAAAGCACCTATGGCCAGGAAACTATAACTTGCTGTTATAATAGCAACGTGAATTAAAAGCCAGTATGATTTCAAAACAGGAACCAGATTTGTAATTTCCGGATCCATCCAACTCATATTGGCAACCATTAAAGTTAAGGAAGCCAGAATAGCGGTCGTTGCGACCGTAATTTTAGATTTTTTAATAAAAAATAATCCGGCAAAAACGGTGGCCCATGAAATATAAATCATGGATTCGTAACCGTTGCTCATCGGAGCATGACCTGAGATATACCATCTGGCCACTAATCCAATGGTTTGAAAAGCGAAGAAAAGAATGATCAAAACGATTCCAATCTTAATAATTTTTTCAAATTTATATCTGGGATTTAAAACACCCGCAAATAATAGAATCAGCATGACAAATCCAACCAAGCTGTATAATGGGAACAGGCGTTTGAAAATATTCAATTTATTATAAGTAATTTCTATGTTGGTTTTGGTTTTTGAAGGCAAAATCTGACTTCCAAATGTTTCCTGAAAAGTTTTTATATAAGTTAAACTTTGCGAAGCTTCATTCCAGTTTCCCGATTGAATACCTTTTAGCACCGCTCCATAATACATTGGAAGCACATTTTTCACAAAAGCCCTATCTTCCGGTGCAAATTTTAGCGAATCGCTGACAGCATACCATCCGTTATTTTTGTCATCTTTAAGTGGGAAAATATTCATAAAATCTCCTAAATAAACCATATAACAGATGTTCACCCTTTCATCAACCTTGATAATTTCCTTATCAAAACCTGTTCTGCCTGCCGGTTTCTTTTTATAGGCTGCATCAACATAGCCCGAAAGTTTATAAGATCCCCCTTTATTAAAATCGATGAAATCATTAAATGACGCAAGACTTCCTCTTACACCTAACATTCTTTTCAATTCACTGTCAGTAACTTTGATCATTGGTACTGATTGCCAACTGCCAGGATCGGCAAGCATTCCTAAAAATACCTGATCTGAACTCAATCCGAGGAACGTTCCTTTTTTAGTTACTTTCCTGACTATTTCTGAAGAAAGGGTGTTGATTGGTTCAATCCTCCCTTTTTGATCCAGAACCATGAGTTGCCCGAAGCTTTTTGCATGAGATGCATTGATGTAGTTAGTCGGATCAATGTTCGTGTATTGAGCCTGAACATTATTAGTATTCAGAATACCAACAGTAATCAGCAGTAAAACAATGCCGGCCTTTTTAGTATTTGCTGATAACCTCATCAGGTGCCTAAATCTGCTGTCTTTATGGAAAAAATTCAAAATCATCCCTAATGCCATGATGAAGTAACCAATATAAGTTACAAATGTTCCCCAACGATCATGGTTCACCGATAGAATTGTACCCTTCTCATCCTGATCATAAGACGATTGGAAAAAGCGATAACCATCATAATTCAGTACATTATTCATAAAAATCCTTCGTGGTTCTTCGATATTATTTCTCTTATCAATCAAAGTCACTTCGCTGGCAAATGAAGATGGACTCATAGAGCCTGGATAACGATCCAACTGAAAATCACGCAGGTACAGTGAAAACGGAACATCAATAATTTTTGAACCATAACTCATCGTGAATTCAATCCCGTCAATTTTAACAGAGCTTGTTTCTCCCATTGCTCCCTGACCACCAAAAACAGTGACTTGTTCATTTTTATCATGATACGAAATATTAAAAATAACCGCATCATTATAATTCGCATCCTTACTGGCCGGTCCGGCAACCAATCTTGCACTGGCGCGTTCATATATTTTTTGAATGACTAAACTTGTTCCACCAAACGAATACAATTTCATCGGTTCAAACTGCTGCATAGCATTTGCTTCCAAAACGATTTTTGATTGATTGGTCATTTCCGTATAACTTGCCTCAAACGGTGAAATGAAAAAATATCCATCAGCATTCTGAATGATTTGTACATGAGTTGGATTAATATTTCCGGTTTCGAAAGAGAAATAAACATTTCCTATGAGAACAGACTCCCCTTTTCTGATAAATCTTGCTTCTTGGCCATTTCTACCCATAGTAACAACCGAAATAATTGGTTTCCCGGTTGGATCATCAATAATGGTTTCTGCGGCATTCGGAACAAACCTTACCATTGAGATATGGCTGCTTTCATTATTAAAATGAAGTGTTTTATCATAACTACTGTTTTTGTAAGGATTAAATAATTTCTTGTCGCTGTAGTTATATCGATTTACTCCATTATTTACGGATACTTGAATATAGGATTGTTGCGAAATAATTTGATTTGAAGCTTCACCTTCACGAATTCTCATATTCCCTTCTTCTCCAACATACCGTGTAATGGCCGATCCGATGAGTATAATGATAAACGAAATATGAAAAATTAAAACGGTATGTTTTTTTCGTTGATAGAGCTTGTATTTATAGATACTGCCAAACATACTGATTGACATAAGTAGCAATAAACCCTCAAACCAGAGCGAATCGTACACAATAATTTTTGCGGCAAGTGTTCCTAAATCGTTTTCCACAAATGTTGCTGCTCCGATAACTCCAGCAAAAACCAACATTAGGGTGCCTGCAAATTGCATCGAAAATAGAAAGTCAAAAAATTTTCTCATGAGTATAGATAGTTTAATAAGTAGCTTTTAGTAAATGGCAAAATTAATAAAAAATAGATCAAGCTTCGGATGATAAAAATCATCTTTTAGATGAAGATTTAACAGTCTTTTCAATTATGATGTTCAAGTGATTCTTCCAAATATGGATGATTCTTTGCTACCAATGGATGTTTTTTAAGAGAATAAGCTAAAACCAATCCAAATATTCCAATGAAACCTAAGAAACTGCCAATTTCGATAAACCCAATATTTAAGTGGTGAAGGGTACCTACGGTAACCTGCATATACACATCCACCCATTGACCAAGCATTAAAACAATTGCAACAACCAAAACCGCATTTTTATTGGCCGTAACTTTGTTCGACATTAAAGCTAAAAATGGGAATAACCAGTTTACGATCAGTTCAGTATAAAATAAAGGTTTGAATTCACCCATTGTTCGCGGCACATAATATACTGTTTCTTCAGGAATATTGGCATACCATATTAAAATATATTGACAGAACCAGGTATAAGCCCAAATAATGCTCAGGATAAATATATACTTTGTTAAATCCTGTAGGTGATATTTATTGAAGAAAGGAAAGTGACCCAATTTATTTAATAAAATGACGATAATTGTAATCAAAACTACTGCATGATAAAAGCCCATTGCAAAATTTCGGATAGCGAAAATAGTACTGAACCAATGGGCATCTATCGACATGATCCAATCAAAGGAAGCCAGAGAAAATGTTAACGCCAAAGAAAAAATGTAAACCTTTGAATAAAATTCGCTTTTCTCAAAATATTTAAGCCCACCCTCAATATCTTCTTTATGTGAAAGTCTTCGCAGCAATTGGGTCAAACCAATCCAAACTGCGAAATAAATAAAAAACCTGATGATGAAAAAGGGAACATTCAGATATGGTGATTTGTGCTGTAGGATCGCATCCTGAGCAACTTCTTCTGCATGGCTCCAATGATAAAGGTGATGTAACCCAAATAACAAGGGGATCATTAATAAAAGCAGTACCGGGAAAAAATTGGCAATGGCTTGAGGAATTCTAACAAAACCCGAGGACCAACCGCTTTGTGTAATGTATTGCAGGACCATAAAAAAAGTAGCACCAATCGTCAAGGCTAAAAAATAATAATTGTTGATCAATAAATTTGCCCAGGCCCTTTCAGGATGTTTGATAAATCCATAGATGAACGCGATGATGCCAATTCCAATCAATGCAAAAGCAGCATTTTTAAATTTTGATGAGATTGTTAATTCTTTATCCATTGGGTTAAGATTATCTTGTTCAATTATTTTTTAGCCAGATCGTTTCGTATGTAATTGATGATTTTCCATCTGTCTTCGGCATTAATTTGACTCGCATGCGCTCCCATTAGACCAGATAGGGAACCTACTGTGATGACGTGGAAAATTTCACCGTCCTTTTTACTTTGGACATATGATTCGATAAGAGAGGTAGGTTTCATAGGGTATAATTTGCTGGTATATAAATAACCATTTCCGTCACCTTGTTCACCATGGCAGCTCATGCAGTAAATATCAAATTGCACTTTACCTTCCGCCAAAGTCTGTAAATTTATTTCAACAGGGTTCATGAGTTCATTGCCCGCAGCAATTTGATCAAAATAATTTTTTGCCTGATAGGGGTAAGGCATTTGTCCACGAGCAATAGTTCCGAGTGCAGGTAATTGGTTCGTCATATTGTTTTTAAATACGGGATTGGGAGAATTCGCATTGTAAGCCTCAGAATAGTACATATCCGGCATATAAGCATATCCCGGTTTTGTTTTATCATGGTTACATGAACTCAATCCAACCATTAAAAGGAGGATGAAAAATGTGCTTTTAAGTATTTGATATTTCACTTTGTTCATTATGTGAATATTTCAGATTATTTTTTTTCTTTGATTTCCTTTATTGATTCATTGATTTCCGATGCTCCACTTTCTTTTAATGATTTTCTTATCAAATCAATTTCTTCTGCGGTCATGTTTATTTCTTTCTCAATCACGATGAGAAATTTATCATCGGTCGATCGTGGATCTATCACATCCACGGTTTTGCCCGGTCCAAGTTTTTCACGAATGAAAAAAGTCATAAAAGTTAAGAATGAGGCTACAAATATGGTAGCTACAAAAATGATGATGATGAATGAAAGCGAATTCAATGGTTTGCCCCCAAATTTCAAAGGGTAACTTACAACTGAAGTCCAATAAAGGAAACCAAAGATGATTATGGTTCCGAAAACCCCATAAATAAAAGTGGCCAATGGCATTCTTGTCTTGAGTTTTAAAGCTTCAAATACTCCGTGAATCGGGAAAGGGGAGTAAACGTCCTTTATTTTTATTCCTTTATCCTGAATTTGATGAATGGCTTTGAGCAAAACATCCTCATCTTCATAAACTCCAATAATATTTGTTTCTAACATAGCTGTTTAATTACTGGTTTTTTTCAAAATTCCTTTTACTTCACTTATTGCAATCATGGGTATATATCTGAAGAATAATAATACTCCTGTAATGAAAATTCCAAGCGTACCAATAAAAATTCCAATCTCAACATAAGTTGGTGAATAAGTTGCCCAGCTTGATGGGAGAAAATCTTTTGATAAGGAGGTCACCACAATTACGTATCGTTCGAACCACATTCCGATATTGATAAAAATCGACATGATGAAAACAATGGTAATATTTTTTCGGATTTTTTTGAACCAAAAAAGTTGTGGAATAATTGCATTACAAGTAATCATGGTCCAAAAGGCTATGGTGTATTCACCCGTAACCCTGTTTTTCATGAATGTGAACATTTCATATTCGTTGCCACCGTACCAGGCTATAAAAAGTTCAGTAGTGTAGGCCGTAGCCATGATCAAGCTGATGAATGTCAGGATCCGGGCAATGGCATCGAAATGTGATTGGGTGATATAATCCTGGAATTTAAAAACTTTTCTGACAATAATCATCAATGTTAAAACCATTCCGAATCCTGAGAAGATAGCCCCAACAACAAAGTAAGGCGGGAAAATGGTGGTATGCCAACCCGGCATTACTGATGTTGCAAAGTCCATTGAAACTACCGAATGAACAGCTATTACTAATGGCGCAGCTAATCCTCCCAATAAAAGTGAGGCTGTTTCAAAACGCAACCATCCCCTTGCATTGCCGATCCAACCAAAACTTAAAAATCCATAAACCCTTTTTTTAATTTTTGAGGTCGTATTATCACGGATGGTCGCAAAATCCGGGATCATTCCAATAAACCAGAACACAGCCGATGCCATGAAATAAGTACTAATGGCGACAACATCCCAAAATAGGGGAGAATTAAAATTATCCCACAGCGGACCTCTTGTGTTCCAATAAGGAAATATGAAAAAAGCATTCCAAATCCTACCCATGTGCAACATCGGGAAAAGACCAGCACAGATTACAGCTACAACAGTCATTGCTTCAGCAGCGCGATTGATTGATGTACGCCACTTTTGGCGTAAAATAAGAAGGAAAATTGAAAAAGCGGTTCCGGCATGACCAATCCCTACCCACCATACAAAGTTGATGATGGCCCATCCCCATGCAACATTATTATTTACACCCCAGGTGCCAATTCCTGTTGAAATGGTCCTGTAAATTGCCAAGGCCCCAATCAAAATGGCGATGCTTGAAATTGAAATGGCAATATACCACCATAGTGGGGTTTGTGCATAAAGGGGTCCAGTAATATCACGGGTGATTTGCCCATAATTTTTATTCCCCTCAATTAATATTCCTCTGACTTCTTTTTTATACATTTCTAAAGGCTTGGTTTAGCTTTTTTTATTTCTGATTTTTGTCAAATAACTGGTTGAAGGTAAAGTATGGATTTCTTCCAATAAATGATAATTTCTTGGATTTTCATATATCTTTGAAATCTCACTGTTCGGGTCCAATAAATTACCAAAAGTAATTGCGTCTGCAGGGCAACTCGACTGACAAGCAGTTTTTATTTCACCATCCAGTAATTGCCTGTTTTCGCTTTTTGCCAGTAATTTTTTTTCCTGAATTCGCTGAACACATAAGGAGCACTTTTCTACAACTCCGCGTGAGCGAACAACCACATCAGGGTTCAAAACCAATTTGCCAACGTCATTGTTCATGTTGTAATCAAAATCTTTATTGTTGGCATATTCGAACCAGTTAAATCTACGCACCCTATATGGACAATTATTCATACAATAACGTGTTCCAATACATCGGTTATAGGCCATTTGGTTTAATCCTTCACTGCTGTGTGGAGTGGCCGCGACAGGACAAACGTTTTCGCAAGGTGCATTATCGCAATGCTGGCACATTACGGGCTGGTGGAATACTTCCGGATTTTCCGATTCTTCCGAATAGTAACGGTCAATCCTGATCCAATGCATGATCCGGCGATTACGAACTTCTTGTTTACCGATTACCGCCACGTTATTTTCAGCCTGACAACTGATCACGCAATTCCCGCAACCAATACATGAACTCTGGTCAATTGCCATGCCCCAATGGAATCCGGTAAATTCCGGTTTGGTGTAAAGAGTCGTGTTTTTCTTTGCATCCTCGGCATGTCTTTCATTTCCTGATGCAGGATCTTTCAAATATTTTTCCAGGGTCGTTTCGCGCACTAAACTACGTCCTTCCATGGTGTGATGCGTTTGCGTCAGTGCCAAGGGATAAGTTTTACCATCAACCTTTTCAATACTTACAGATGAACCGCTTAATTTCTTTAACCCATTTGTAAGGGTCATAAATGGATAAATATTGGTGCCTAAATTATCTCCAACTTTACCAGCGTTGGTTCTTCCGTAACCTAGAGCAATGGCAACACTGTTTTTCTCAAGTCCCGGTTGTACGAGCACAGGCATTTCAAAATTGCCATTAATAAGTGCAACATCTTCAGTTTTAAAACCAAATTCTTCTGCCAAAGGGGTAGAAACACATAAGTAATTATCCCAGGTTGACATGTTAATAGGATCGGGTAGCTCTTGAAGCCATGGATTGTTGGCAAAATTTCCGCTTCCTATTCCTGCTTTTTCATAAAGGAATAATTCATATTTTGAGTTATCCTTCTCAGGCTCAGTAATTTTAAGTTCAGCTTCCTGATATGCAAAGTTTGAATTTTGTTTTTCTTCGGAAATAAAAACTCCGTCATGTACCGATTGGTTCCAGAATGCTTTGAAAGTTCCGAACTTAGATTGTTTTGCAAATAAATGCTCTTCCCAAAATTTTTCAATATAGCTTTGATAGTTTTGATCATTGCCAATCCACTTTAGTAAACTGTCCTGCGCCTGACGGGTTTCAAAAATATTGCGAATTGAGGGTTGCGTCATGCTGTAAAAGCCCAGTTTGGGTTCTGCATCGTTCCACGATTCAAGGTAATTATGATCGGGAGCTAAATAATCGCAAACAGTGCTGGTTTCATCGGGAGATTCGGCAAATGAAATCTTTAAATCTACTTTATTTAACCCATCCACGTATTTTTGGGCATTAGGGTAATTGTAAACCGGATTTGCGTTGTAATGAATGATGGCACCTACATTCCCGTCGTTCATCCTTTCGATTAATTCAGCAAATTCAATATCATTTCCCTGTTTGAATTGAATGTTATGAACAAGATCGATGGTTTTTCCATAATTGCCAAGTAAATAATTGATGGCATTTACAATCAATTGAGATTCTTCATCATTGCTTCCACACAAAACCATAGAATCACCTATCTTTTCTATGAGCTCCACTGCCAGCTTGTGAACCTCAACAACTGGTTTTGAAATTGAAAATTGAGTCTTTCCAAGCAATCTTGCAATCTCATTATAAAGATTCAATAAGGTTGCTTTTTCATCACTGGCTTTCATCGGGGTTCGATGATCAGCCATGCCACCGGTAATGGTCATGGTAGTTTCGTATTGGATGTGACGAAGCATGCTTGTTTCGCCATTCAATAATTTACGGGCAGCTGAATATTGTTTGGTAAACTCAACAGGTGAAATCCATGTGCCAAGAAAATCAGCATTAAACCCAACCACTAGTTTTGCTTTTGAAAAATCATACGATGGGATAATTGCAGCACCAAACTGTTTCTGATGCGCAAGTCGAATTGCCTGATATGAAATTGCATCATAAGTGATCCATTTTGTGCCCGGATAAACTAATTTGAAATCTTCAATTAATTTACGGGTTGAAGGACTGATGATAGTTCCGGTTAATAAAACAATTTCTCTTCCCTGTTTACTGATAAATTTTAGTTGTGATGAAACTTCAGAATCTAAAGTTCCCCAATCGATTTCCTGATTATCTTTTAGTGGGTTTTTAAAACGTGCGTTATCGTATAAATTTAAGATTGAAGCCTGAACCCTTGCGCTGGTTCCTCCTTTTGAAATGGGTGATAAATCATTCCCCTCGATTTTGATTGGGCGACCTTCCCTCGTTTTTACTAAAACGCTACAATAATCGTTGCCATCATAAAATGTAGAAGCATAATAATTTGCAATACCAGGGGTAATTTCTTCCGGTTGGTTCAAAAATGGGATGGCTTTACGAACAGGAGTTTCGCAACTTGCAGCAATTACTGCTCCACCAACGGTAAACCCAAGCATTTTTAAAAAATCACGACGGGTTGCTTTTCCTTTTTTTTCCTCTTCGGTCATTCCTTCAATGGAAAATTCAGGTTCCGGTTTTTCAACGTATTCCTGATTTGTTTTAATCCTTTGATAATCTTCCAGGCTTTGCCAGTATTTCTTCATCTGATAATTATTTTATGATGATAGATTTGTAATTTTTAATAATGACATTTTTGGCAATCTTCACCACCAACTAAATCAACGGTTACCCGGCTTCGTTTACCCGAGTTTATCTCTTCATGCAGTTTCTTATAATCTTTATAAAAATTATTTGTAAACTGAACTTCCCTTGTCCTGTGGCATTCGATGCACCAACCCATGCTTAAATCGCTTACCTGCATCACCCTGTCCATAGTTTCGACGGGTCCATGACATTCGTTACAACTGATTTTGCCGACTTCAACATGTTGTGCATGACTAAAGAAAACATGATCAGGAACATTATGAACTTTGATCCATTCAATGGGTGTTTGTGTTTCTAATGATTTGTAAATTTTTGCGATTTCTTCTGTTCCGGTGATTTTGCCTGATTTGACCACATTATGGCAATTCATGCATAATTGTGTTGATGGAATTCCTGCATGCATGCTCTTTGTGGCGGTTGAATGGCAATATAAACAATCAATTTTATTTTGACCTGCATGTATTTTATGTGAAAATGCAATAGGCTGAATGGGTTCGTAATATTGTTGTCGGCCAATTCCTTGTGCTTCAATCACAATAATTTCACCCATGATAAAAATCGAAATTAAAATCACGATCAGATGTACAAATTTGGCTTTTATAAATCTTGTGATAAACAGGTCAGCCAAGGCTAATACAAAGAGGACAAGCACAATAATGAATATGGTACCAAATTTTCTTGCGTCTGCTTTTTTTAAATAGGAAGGTTCAATGATATTTTCCGAAACTGTTTCTGCTGGTTTTTCTTGCATGGCCGAAGAAACTACCTTCGTAGCATCAAATTCTTCTATATATTTAAGTAATGTTCTTACCTGATCATCAGTTAAATCATTTGGAGGCATGGGAATATTATTGTACTCAGCAAATAATTTTACGGCTGCTTCGTCTCCTGCCTGCACAAGTGCCTGTGAATTCTGAATAAATTTAATGAGCCAGGCTTCATCACGGCGATCATTCACACCTTTTAAATCAGGGCCAATTAATGTACCCCCTCCGATGGTATGGCAAGCAGCACAGACCGTAAATAAATCCTTGCCTTCCTGGGCATGAATCTTCGTTATTGGAGTTGTAATGAATAGGAGAAGTGTGTTTATAAAAACGAAATGTTTTATCAATTTCATCTTAATCTTGTGGTAGGTGCACATCTGATAAAAATAAGTTATGAGTTCAATATTTGGCCAAATATCAGTCAATTAATCTATTAAATATAGACAGTATTTTATTGAAATTCAAATTAAATTTGAATAAGCGCAAATATAAAAAAGAATTTATTTAAAAACCTATTCCGGTAAGCAAATACCGTAAATATTTTCCAGGTGACACTGTAAGACGCAAAAAGGCCAAGGGGTGACACCCTTCAGGGTGTCACCCCAAAAACCACGCTCCTTTATTAAAATCTACACTAATTTTTAGCCTTAAGCGGAACATTTTCAAACTTTTGGTATAAAGTCGAAAAGGGAGCATCACCCCGTGATCTTAGAAAAATTATGCCATCAAAAAATAAAACAACACCAATTGAGCCCGGAAAATATTATCATATTTTCAACCGGGGGAATAATTACGAAAATGTATTTTACCTGCACGATGATTATATCTACTTTCTGCAACGATATAAATATCATTTAAAGTTATGCTGCGAAAGTTTTGCCTATACATTAATGCCCAACCATTTTCATTTTTTGATAAGGGTAAATGAAAATGTTGAATACAATTTTTTTTCAAATCAAATGAAGCTTTTAATGCAAGAATATACTTATAGAATAAACAACAGGTTTGGCAGAAGCGGCAATTTGTTCCTAAAACCATTTCGCAGGCTGGAAATTACCAGTGATGAATATTTTAAGCAATTGGTGTTTTATATTCATTACAACTCCTTAAAACATAAAACAAGTGAAAATTTCAGAGAATATAGTTATAGTTCTTATAAAGCAATTCTTGCCAGTTCACCAACATATATTAACAGGGAAGAAGTATTGGAGTGGTTTAAAGGCAAAACAGAATTCGTGGAATTCCATAACTTTTTGCACAATGAAAAGCAACTTGAAAAGTTGATATTTGAGTAATTTTAAAAAACCATCAGGGGTGACACGCTGAAGGGTGTCACCCCTGATGTTACATGCGCTCCATGTACCAATTCACCGCTTTTTCCATTTTATTGTAACTGAAAATGGTTGTCATCGTTTTTTGCAAACGCAAGAAAGCTGTTTCGCTTTTCACTACGTAATCAGAGGCTTTGTGATGCATGCAATCTATTGCTACCTCAATTTTATCCTGAGATGACAGCATCACAACAGGAATCTCCGGATTGAAAGATTTTATTTTATCCAATGTTTCTATTCCGTTCATCGCTTTTTTATTGATGCCGTTCAAATGATAGTCTAATATGATTATATCAGGATTGTATAATAAATGATCTATACATTGTTCGCCGGTTGCAAAAGTTTTAATATCGAAATCAGCTTGCTGTAGAAAATCAATTTCCAATGATTTTAGATACAGTTCATCGTCATCGACCAGAAAAAGTTTGATTTTGTGATTGTTACCCATTAGTGTGTGTTTTTAAAATAATATTAAATTCTTTTTCTAATTCTTCACATGCCTGCACACAAACTTTTTCAAGTTGCTTTACCATTTCCGGGATTCCCTCCGATTGTTGTTGCGTACTTGCATATTCCTGAACTTTTTTTGCCATGTTTTCGAAATCGGCGCTAATGCCCATGATTGAAAATGATGGAATCATTTTATGTACCGCTGAGTATAATGAATTCCAATCTTTATCCTTCAAAGCTTTTTTCATTTCAAAAATCAGAGGTGGGGTTTGTTTCAGATAGAGCGAAATCATTTCCATCATCAATACCGGATTGGCTTTCGTTCTTCGGATCAAATAATCCAGATCAGTACATTTTATATTTAAACTATCGTTTATTATTATCTCATCAGGTTCTATTATGGAGGTTCTTTTCACCAATCCTACCATTTTGCTGTATAATAATCTTTCATCAACAGGTTTTGCAATATAATCATTCATACCAACAGCTTTGCATTTAGCCAAATCAACAGTTGTTACATCGGCTGTTAGTGCGATGATGGGGATTTTGGAATTCATTTTGTTCCGAATGTATTCGGTAGCTTCAAATCCGTTCAATATGGGCATCTGCAGGTCCATTAAAATAACATCGTAGGAATTGGTTTGCATTTTTTCGATCGCTATTTTTCCATTGTCGGCAATGTCACAATCGAACCCGAAATCATCTAAAAGTGTTCTCATCAGTAATTGATTAAGTGCAATATCTTCAACTACCAATACTTTCATGTTCGTTATTTCCGCATCCCATTCTACCAGTTCTGTTTCTGCTTCAGCTTCGGCTTTTGTTTTCAAAAAACTTAAAGTAAAGCTAAATGTAGAGCCTTCATTGATTTTGCTTATTACATGAATGCTTCCACCCTGCGGTTCAACTAATTGTTTAACGATGGCTAGTCCCAATCCGGTTCCTCCATACAAACGTGATGTTCCACTGGATGCCTGCTGAAAGTTTTCAAAAATCTTTTCTATTTTGGCTTCAGGAATTCCAATTCCTGTATCTGTAACGGCAAATTCAATGTTTACTTTTTCTTCATCTTCTCCCAGCAATTTGACACTCACGGTAATTTTCCCTTTCGATGTAAACTTGACGGCATTACTGACCAGGTTTAAAATGATTTGGTGCAAACGTACAGGGTCACCAACCAGTACATCAGGAATATTTTTGTCGTATTCTTTAACAAGTTTTAAATTTTTTTCCTGAATTTTGGTTTCAAACAAATGAAGCATGGCAGATATGGACAGGGCCATTCGGAAAGGTATTTGCTCAAATACCATTTTCCCGGAATCGACTTTTGCCAAATCGAGAATGTCGTTGATGAGCACGATCAATGCATCGCCACTCAATTTTATGGCTTTTAAATATTCTTTTTGTTTTGCGGTTAGATCGGTTTTCAAAACCACTTTTGTAAATCCGATGATAGCATTCATTGGTGTTCGGATTTCATGACTCATATTTGACAAAAATAGCTGTTTTGCTTTCACGGCATCTTCAGCAATCAGGGTGGCTCTTTCTGCCTTATTCTTAGCTTCCTCAGAAATCATTGTTGCCTTCTTAGCAAAAACAATTGCCTCTTTGAGTTCTGTTGCAATTCTTTTTTGTTCAGTGACATCCCTGGCAACTATCACTACTCCGTCAACATTTCCATCTTCATCTTTATAGACCGATCCGTTGAATAGTACATCAGTCAGCTTACCATTTTTATGGCAAATCGTAAGTGGCGAATCGGCAACTGATCCTTTTGCGAATACTTCCTGATAAACTTCACGTGCTTTTTGTGGTTCTGTAAAATAATCCAGAAAGTCAGTGTCTGTTATTTCTTCACGTGTCAGTCCTGTAATATTTGTCAAAGCATCGTTCATATCGGTTATCTTTCCTTCAGAATTGATGGTAACCAAAGGATCAAGACTGGCTTCTATAAGACTCAGTGTGTATAAAGAAGCTGATTTCATCATATTGTTGAACGCTTCAAGTTCTTTATTTACAATTTTCTGTTTTTCTTTTTCTTTATTTTGAAAAGCAAGTTCTTTATTGGCAATAACCAATTCAGCTGCGCGTTTTTCTTTCTCATTATTTTGAAAAGCAAGTTCTTTATTGGCAATTACCAATTCAGCCGCACGTTTTTCTTTGACTTCATTTTGAAAAGAAAGTTCATTGTTCGCGATAACCAATTCAGCTGCGCGTTTTTCTTTCTCATTATTTTGAAAAGCAAGTTCTTTATTGGCGATAACCAATTCAGCCGCACGTTTTTCTTTCACTTCATTTTGAAAAGAAAGTTCATTGTTCGCAATAACCAATTCAGCTGCGCGTTTTTCTTTCTCATCGTTTTGAAAGGCGAGTTCTTTATTTGCATTTCTTAACTCAATTGCCCATTTTTGATCGGTGACATCGCGGGCTGCTGCAAAAACGCCGAGGACCTTTCCTTGACTATCTTTATAAATGGAAGCATTGTATGATACATCCGTTAAATTGCCGTTTTTATGTTTTAAGGTTAATGGATAATCTGCAATAAAACCTTTTTCAAAAACCTGAAGGTAACCTTCCTGTGCTTTTTTTGGATCCGTAAAATAATTTGAAAAGTCAGTATTTATAAGTTCTTCCCTTGAAATACCTGTAACTTTTATCGAGGCTTCGTTAACATCAGTTATTTTTCCTTTGATACTAATAGTAACCAGAGGGTCCAAACTGGCTTCTATCAAACTTCTGGCGTATTGTTCCTGAGAAATATTGTTATGGTGTTTTGTTGTTTTCATTTTATAATTTTATTACACCCATTAATCCGGCTCGCAACTTGGATGATTAATTTAACTTTTCAATTTCCTCCACCGGGGTCTGTTTTTTTGCTTTCATTTGTTTAAAATAAGTCGGTGTGAGCCCCGTCATTTTTTTAAATTGATTGGATAAATGGGCCACACTGCTATAATTCATCTTCCATGCGATTTCCGTCAAGTTCAGTTCGCCATAAATTATCAATTCTTTAATCCTTGCAATTTTATTCGAGATGATGAATTGTGCGATGGTGGTTCCTTGTACTTCGGAAAACAAATTTGCGAGTTGGGTATAATCCTGATTTAATTTCTCACTCAAAAAATCAGAAAAGTTTGTTCTGATCATTTCATCCGAATGATGGACCATTTCATTAATCACATTTTTTATTTTTTCAATCACAACAGATCTCTTATCGTCCATTAATTTAAGCCCTATGTTGAGCAAAGCTATTTTCAATTGCTCACGCTGTAAAACAGTAATGTCTTCCATAATCTCAACTTCACCTAAATCAACGACCATGAAATGCAGTTGTAGTTTTTTCAGTTCTTCTTTCACCGCCATTTTACAACGGTTGCTCACCATGTACTGAATGTATAATTTCAAAATTTAGGGATTTTTGCAAAGGTGATCATATAACTTTGTAAATATGTTACATAATTCACACATTTTAAATTATTATCAAATCACTTTGCCATGATCAATACCAGTAAACCCGGATAAATTAGGTTAAATCGTATTTTAGGGAATTGTTATAACTTCCAAACTCACTATGTGTGATCATGAATCCTAGACAGTATAAGACGTTTAAGCTTTGCTCAATATCACACATCTTTCAATATAAAACCAAAAAAGGATGTCTTACTCTTTGAGAAAGCCATCCTTTTTATTATTCAAATGATCTTATTAGCAAATCAGCAGTTTACCAGCTTCCGCTGGCTCCACCGCCGCCAAAGCCTCCACCGCCGAAACCGCCAAAGCCTCCGCCACCTCCGAAACCACCTGATCCTCCGGAGAAATTTCCCCAGCTACCATGATGACCACCTCTGCTCATCGCACTTCCGAGTAAGAACATGGCCCATAAAGGCACACTACTGCTTTTACTTCCAAATGTTTGGCTTCCTTTTCGCCCCATCTTACTGAAAATAAGAAAAAAGATGATGGCTATGATAGGGACTAAAATTCCAAGGGGGCTGCCTTCTGTTTTTTTCCTGTACTCATCCGAATTATATTCTCCAATAGCTAATGACATTAATACATCTGTGCTTTTTTCCAACCCCGTGTAATAATCGTTTTGTTGAAAGGATGGGACCATCTCATTATCGATAATCCGACCGGTAATGGCATCAGGTATTGCTCCATCAAGGCCGTAACCGACCGAAATCCTTGCCAATCCTTTATCACGTCCGGTTTTAGGTTTGATAACAATAACAACCCCATTGTTGAATTTTTGTTGGCCAACACCCCATTTATCCCCAATCCGATCAGCAAAGTCAGAAATTTCATAACCGGCTAAATCGTTGGTTATAAGTACCATTATTTGGTTTGAGGTTTTATTGCTAAAATCCTCTAATTTTCGTTCGAGGCTATTGATTTGATCCGGACTTAAAGTCTGCGTAAAATCATTAACAAGTTTAGGTGGATTAGGCCTTGCCGGAATATCATCTTGCGCAAAAAGAGTTGCTGAAGAGGATAAAACAAGAACCAGGATAAGTAGTATTCTGTTAAATATTTTCATTTTTTTAATTGCTTCCAAAAGAGATTTCATCTGATAATTCGTTTATGTCGTTTGAGTGTCGAGGGAAGTGTTTTTTTAATAATATGCCCGCCTTTTGTATCCCTTTTGAGAGCCCTTCCGAAAATTCCTGTTTAGCGAAATGATCGGCCATTTCTCCTTTTACTTCATCCCAAAAGTCTTTAGGAACCAGCTGATTAATGCCTAAATCTCCAATAATTGCAAATTTTTTACTTTTCACAGCCAGATAAAAAAGAACTCCGTTCCGAAGTTCGGTTTTGTCCATCTTTAATTTGGAAAACCAATATGCAGCATGGTCGAGCACAGCCTCATCGCAATAATTTTCTATATGAACTTTGATTTCGCCCGAGGTGTCAAGTTCGGCCATGAGAATCGATTTTTTGATTTCATCTTTCTCGGCCTTGCTAAAGAAATTTTGTGCTGATACCATGATTATTATTTTAAATGAAAATTACTAACATATTTACTATTCTAGAATTTAACTTCAGGGGCTTTTTCAGCACCTTCTGTAGCCTGAAAATATGCTTTTGTTTCAAACCCAAAAATACTTGCGTAGATATTCTTCGGGAATTTTTTGATATAGGTATTGAAAAGTTGAGTTGACTCATTAAATTTCCTTCTGGAATTCGCAATGCGATTTTCTGTTCCTTCCAATTGGGCTTGAAGATCAAGAAAACCTTGATTTGCTTTTAACTCAGGATACTTTTCGATGGTAACTAATAATCGGCTCAAAGATGAACTTAATCCTTGCTGAGCAGCCTGAAATTGTTCAAACATGGCCGGATTCAGATTATCGGCACTTACATTTACGGAGGTAGCTTTTGCTCTTGCTTCAACAACTGCTGTTAATGTTTCCTGTTCAAAATCGGCATAGCCTTGAACGGTATTAACCAAATTCGGAATTAAATCCATTCGGCGCTGATAGTCGGTAGTTACCTGCGACCACATCCCATTGATGTTTTCGGAATAAGTGATCATATTATTATAAGTTCCACTTACTGATTTGTAAATAATCAAAAAAACCACCACAACTATTGCGATAATGATCCACGATTTTTTTATGTTTTTCATTTGATTTGTTTTATGTTTTGTTGCTAATATAAAAATAAAATTTTAATGGGTATTTGGAAAAAACCATGACAATATAATTTTATTGCCATGGTTTTATATTTAACATTAAATTATTTAATGTTTTCAACGCTTCTTTTAATGAAGTTTGTTAAAGCCTCACCTTTCAGTAAATTTTGTGAAAGTCGTGCCAAATCATATAATTGTTTTACGATTGCAGCTTGTTTTTCTTCTTCTTTTTCCTCAATTAAATGAGTGAAAACAGGATTGTTGGCATTGGCGATAAGGCTAAAGTGATCAGGCATATCACCCATAAACATCGTACTTCCACCTCCCAATTGTTGCATGTCTTTCATCCTACGCATAAATTCGTTTTGAGTAATCAGGAAGGGCATTTCCGATTCACTCATATTCTCAAATGAAAGCGTGAAAGTTTTGGTGTCGATATTTTTTTCGATTACCTTTTTCAACTCTTCTTTTTGCGTATCATCTAATTTAGAAGGCAATACTTCTTCCTTCTGTATAAGCTTGTCGATTGAGTCAGAGTCAACTCGTTTAAATGAAGTATCGGTCAACTTTTGTTCTAGCGAGTTGATAAAATGATTGTCCAATACACCATCCATAACCAACACATCGTAACCGCGACTTTTTGCCGCTTCGATAAAAGCATGCTGGCTTTCTTTATTGTTGGTATATAAATAAACGAGTTTGTTCTCCTTATCTTTTTGAGTGGCGCTTACATGCTCTTTGTATTCGTCGAACATGAAATATTTATCTTCCATGTTTTTCAACAGAGAGAATTTTTCAGCACGATCGTAAAATTTAGGTTCAGAAATCATTCCATACTGGATGAAAACTTTGATGTCGTCCCATTTTTTCTCGAAAGCTTCACGATCTTTTTTGAACAGTTCTTCCAATTTATCTGCTACTTTTCGCATGATATAATTGGAGATTTTTTTCACATTCGAATCGCTTTGCAAGTATGATCGGGAAACGTTTAGCGGAATATCCGGCGAATCGATCACTCCGTGAAGCAAGGTTAAAAATTCAGGGACAATTCCTTCAACCGAATCGGTAACAAATACCTGATTGCTGAACAATTGGATTTTGTCTTTCTGAACTTCAAGGTTCTTTTTTACTTTCGGGAAATATAAAATTCCGGTTAAATTGAACGGATAATCAACATTCAAGTGGATATGAAATAAGGGATCCTCGAAAGTTATCGGATAGAGTTCATGATAAAAGGAATTATAATCCTCATCCGTGCAATCTGTAGGTTTCTTTTTCCATAAAGGATTTGTATTGTTGATAATACGCGGTTTTTCAATCTCTTTGTATTTATCGTTACCATCTTTATCTTTTTCGCCCTCTACCTTTTCACTGACTTTTTCAGTGCCAAATTGAATAGGTACTGGTAAAAATTTGCTGTATTTTTTAAGCAGGTTCAAAATGCGGTATTCTTCTAAAAACTCCTTTGATTCCTCATCAATGTGAAGGATAATTTCGGTACCACGATCTTCTTTATCAATTTCGGTAACGGTATATTCAGGACTTCCGTCACACTCCCATTTCATGGCCTTTGTAGCTCCACCTTTTTTATAGGTTTTGGTCAGGATTTCAACCTTTTCAGAAACCATGAACGATGAGTAGAAGCCTAATCCAAAATGACCAATAATGGCATTGGTTTCTGCTTCACTTTTAGTTTTGAATTTCTTAACAAATTCTTCGGCGCTCGAAAAAGCAATTTCATTGATGTATTTGTCAATTTCTTCCGCCGTCATGCCAACACCCCTATCCTTTATTGTCAGGGTCTTTGCTTTTTTATCCAGAACTATTTGAATCGTAAGGTCGCCTAGTTCATCTTTGAACTTCCCCAGCGATGATAGTGTTTTCAGCTTTTGCGTTGCATCTACAGCGTTAGATACAATTTCACGCATAAATATTTCGTGATCTGAGTATAAAAATTTCTTGATTATCGGAAAGATATTTTCCGTCTGTACATTAATTTTTCCTTTTTGCATTTTCCGTAATTTTTTTGTCTGCTAAGGTTAATCAAAGAAAATGCCATTGACAATACCCTGCCAAAATGACCGTGAAGGTGGAATGGTGGAATGGTGAATTGGTAAAATGGTGAATTAGTAAATTGGTAAACTTGTAAATTGGTGAATTTGTAAATTGGTAAAATAGTTGGATTGGGTGGTTGTTTTAAAGGGTGAATGTAAAATGTAGAATGTGTAATATAAAATGAAGAATGAGGAAACCAAAAACCAGTAACTAGCAACCAGAATCTACCTGCCTGCCGCAGTGTATTTCTTCACAATTTAGGTAACAATTCTTATAATTGTACCTATGACAAAAAAAGAGCAACAATTAATGAGCAATAAATGGTTGTTAGTCATCAAAGAATACGAGCAAATAAAGAGTAAGACAAGCAAGCATTTTAAA